>NZ_MWQL01000009.1:0-144764 GCF_002210325.1 Fibrobacter sp. UWB1 | reverse complement strand
ACGTCGTAGACGTCAAAACGCTTGCGTTTGGGCATGACCGAACGCAGCCGTAGACGCCTTTAGGCGTCCATTTTGTAGTTCTTGCGGGTGAAATTTTTTTATTATTCTTAATGTTGTTGACGCCTTCGGCGTCCGCGGCGTCACTCGGTCATAGAATCAAACAAGTTTGATTCTGCGACACTCGTTTAGCACGCTTTTCTTAGACATAATAACCCTCACTGGCATTCCGTACGAAATGCCGATTTTTTTGTTTAAAATTTTACAGTTTGAAAGTGATGGTTATTCAACCATTACACAACGGACGGAAAAACCGTGAGTCTTATACAATTGTCCCCTCCGGCTATTGACAGGGGAGTTCAATTTATATATATTAGTGTTCAAATGAGCAAAAATAGTCAAAAAATCAATCCCGTGTCTATCCGCAGTTCAGCTGCCGAATACTTGACTTATGTAGCAGCCGTGGGCGGTTCCGAACAGAGCGTCGAAATGCGTTACGAAGACGAAAACGTATGGCTCACGCAAAAAATGATGGCAGAACTGTACGGGGTCGATGTGCGTACGGTTAATGACCATATTTCAAAAATTCTGGCAGATGGTGAATTGCCCGAAAATCCAACTATCCGAAATTTTCGGATAGTTCAAACAGAAGGTTCACGACAGGTTTCCCGTGAAATAATGCACTACAACCTCCAGATGATTATCGCCGTGGGGTTCAAGGTCAACAACGAGCGGGCGGTGCAGTTCCGCAAGTGGGCGGGGCAAATTGTCAAGGATTACACCATCCAGGGCTGGGTCATGGACAAGGAGCGGCTCAAGAATTTCGGGACAATTCTTACCGAAGACTATTTCGAGCGGCAATTGGAAGCCATTCGAGAAATTCGCGTGTCGGAGCGGCGTTTTTACCAGAAGGTGACTGATATCTATTCGACTGCGCTAGATTACGATCCCTCTGCAAAAATCACCCGGGATTTTTTCAAGAAGGTCCAAAACAAACTCCATTGGGCGATTCACGGCCATACGGCGGCGGAACTCATTGTAGAACGGGCTGACAGCCAAAAGGAGCACATGGGGTTAAAGACCTGGGCAGCATCTCCAAAGGGCAAAATTCTTCAGTCCGACGTAGTTGTTGCAAAGAATTATCTTGAAGAAGATGAACTCAAGGCCCTGGAGCTGATTGTCTCGGGTTATCTGGATTTTGCAGAAATGCAGGCCGCAAGGCACATTCCCATGACGATGGAAGACTGGGCGAGGCACCTTGACCGCATTCTTGAAGCTACGGAGCACGAACTTTTGACGAATGCGGGCAAAATTTCTATGGAAGTGGCTCAAGCCCACGCCATCACGGAATGGGAAAAATATCGCGTGGTTCAGGATAAGCTTTTCCATAGCGATTTCGACTACTTTTTGGAATTGCACGAAAAAATGGCACAGTACAAAGCGTAACTGTGCCTAAATAGCGGGGGAGTGTCGCGCGGAGATCCTTCGACTTCGCTGCGCTTCGCTCAGGATGACACTTCGTGTCATTTCCCGGAAGAGACGATGACTTTTGCGGTCTTCAAGATCTTGTTCTTGAGCTTGTAGCCCTTCTGGAACACGGTGACCACGTGGCCTTCGGGCACGGTCTCGCTGGGCTGCTGCATCAGGGCTTCGTGCATGTTCGGGTCGAATTCGGCACCCGTCGGGTCGATTTGCTCGAGGCCTGCATCGGTGAGAATCTTTGCGAACTGGTTGTAAATCATCTGCATGCCTTTCTCGAAGGCTTCCAAATCCTGGGCCTTGTTTTCGCTCGCGAAGGCGCGCTCGAAGTTGTCCTGCACTTCAGAGAGCTTTTCAAGGAGCTTGCCGTTCGCCGTCTCGATGAGTTCGAGCTGTTCCTTGGCGGTACGGCGGCGGTAGTTGTCGAATTCGGCCATCAGGCGCAAGTTGCGGTCGTTGGCATCGGCAAGGGCGGCCTTGAGGGCGGCAGTCGGGTCTTCGGCAGCGGGTTCCGCAGGCTGTTCAGCAGATTCGGTTGATGCTTCTTTTTGGATTGCTTCGTCGCCTTGCTCCTCGCAATGACGTTCTGCGGCATCAGCCTTGTTGGCCTCGGCTTCCATCTTCATTGCGTCTTCGGCGGCCTTGAGCACGTCTGCTTCGAATTTTGCCTTTTCTTCTGCGGTCGGTTCCTGCTGATTCAAATCTTCTGCCATTTCTAAATAATCCTTTAAAAATGCCTCACATTGATATGTCGGGGCTCTGTTTTACATTTTCCGTGCCATATTTAGCAATTTTCATGCCAAGTGCAAAGATTAGAAAGTTGTTTTGTTTTGAAACATACAACGACTTTTTTACAATTATTTGAACAAAAATGCCTTTTCATGAAAAAAGAGTATATCTTTGTAAACAAAAGTTATAAGAAGGAGTCCTTATGAATACAGAATCACCAAATCGCGGTCCTGCTCCGGCTCAAATGAAGGCTGTCGGCCTCCGAATTTCGTTTATGATGGCTCTGTGGATGAGCTTTACACTCAGTATTTTTGGTACCGCGACGGCGGAACGCCCTGCCGGAATGCCACTTGCCCCGATTATTATCGGCTGGTTCGGCAGTTTTTTGCTCAGTTTCGTGGTCAGTTTTGGCATCGGGTTTGTGGTGCCCATGGGCAAGGTGAACGCCGCTCTTGGCCAAAAATTGCACCTGACGCCGCATAAAATCACGACTCACGCCATCGAAACCTTCGTTTCTAACCTGATTTACACGCCGCTCATGACGGCTGTCATGGTGACTTTTGCGTTCTTTGTGCTCATGCCGCCCGACCATAAGCCGCCCTTTATGCCCATGTTCGTGGGCTCTCAAATTGCCTGTTTTGTATTCGGCTATATCATGATTTTTATCGCAATGCCCTTTATCGCCAAAAAAGCCTTCAAATCGGCTGGAATCGGCATGCCGCCCAAGCCGTAAGTCGTTGTTAAATTTTTAGTTACAATCTAAGCTTTTAAATAGATTATTTCGGAAAACCCCTAGTGAATCCAACTAGGGATTTTTTTAAATTATCCTGGTAATAACTTCATCCTTTTTAGAAGGTATTGTATGTGGAAAACTAAGGGTACGATTCGATATTTCTTGTCGATCCTTGCGATGACCTTTGTACAAATGGGCGTGTTTATTTATGCCCAGAAGATTTTGTCCGGATCGTTTGTGAACGAGGATTCGGGACAGACCTGGCAAGCGTTCATGCTGCAAATCTTCTTCCTCGCTCCCTACATTCTAATGGTGTTCTTTGCGGGGTTCTTTACCAATAGGTTTTCCAAGAACAAGGTGCTTGCCTGGTCGTCACTCATGATGACGGTCTTTGTGATTGCTCAGGCGATTCTTGTGACCTGCAATACCCCGCGTGTGGCGTTCTGGCTGTCTATTGGCTTGAGTTGCGGTTTCGCTATCCATAGTGCCGCAAAATACGGTATTCTTAAAGAGATGTTTGGCGTTCGCAATTTGAGTTTTGCGAATGCTTTTTTGCAGATTTTTGGCTTGGGCGGTATTATTTGTGCGTCTTGGCTTGCAGTGGTGGGGGTAAACCTCATTAACCTGGAATCGCTCAAATCGTATGCAGCGGTTCACCGTATTACTTCGGAATCACTCGTGATTCCCTGGATTTTGGCGGGTGTCGGTGTACTGGGTACGATATCCAGCTTTCTCGTGCCCAAGGTCAAGTACGAAAACCCGAACGTGAATATCGAGAACGTGAAAAAGCACTTGAGCCTTGGCTGGCGTGTGCCCACGCTCCGTGCCTCCATTATCGCTCTTTCGATGTTCTGGGCCTTGGCTCAGGTTTTTGTGCTCATGTACCAGGACGTGTCCGGTTCTTACGATATCGACACCATCCAGAATTACCTGGCCTTTGCGATTGTGGGCCTTATGGTAGGCTCCGTTATTGCAGCAACCAAGTCCCGCGACTTTATTGAAACCGGATTCATTCCGATGGGCATGATAGGCGTGTCTGTGTGCATGTTCCTGGTGCCGTTCTTTGTACACCCCTTTGCGCTTGTCATTTTGTATTCGCTCACGGGCCTTTTTGGCGGTCTGTTCTTGGTGCCGGTGAACGCCTTGTTGCAATATAATACGCGCCCGAACAATTCCGGCTCGGTTCTTGCCTTGGCGAACATGATCCAGGCAATCGTGTTGATTGCCTTCTTGTTCCTGTTCTCGATGATGGTGCATTACACGGATATTCCGCCCCAGCTGTACTTCTTGGGGCTAGCCATTGTGTCGCTGGTGGTGTTTGTCTGGACCATTTCGAACTTGCCACAGGCGTTGCTCCGCACGCTTCTTAAACTGGTGTTCAACCGCTACCGCATTCGCGTGCTTGGCGTGCAGAATATTCCGAACGAAGGTCCCGTGCTTTTGGTGGGTAACCACCACAGCTTTATCGACTGGGCCATGTTGCAGATGGCATCCCCCCGTCCGCTTTGCATTGCAAGCAACAAGGACCACTTTGAAAAGTGGTACCTGCGCGCAGTCCTCAAGCGTTTGGGCATGATCCGTATCGACAACAACAACCCCAAGGAGGCCATGGACAAAATCCATCAGGCTCTTCTGGAAGGCAAGGCCGTGGTCATATTCCCCACAGGCGAGGTGTCCAAGTCCCCGCATGTGGAACCCTTTACCATTGACTATTCTTCGGCTGTTGACGAGACTGACGCAGTGATAGTCCCGTTCTACATTCAGGGCCTTTGGGGCTCCAACTACAGTTATAGCGGCTCCAACATGTATGGCGCGTCTTCGGACCGTTCCGTGACAGTTGCCTTTGGCGATGCCATTCCCGCAACGACGCCCCCTAACGAGATTCGCGCCATTGTCCGCAAGATTTCGATTGATGCCTGGAAGTACGCCGTCAAGTTCGTGCACCCGATTGCGTCGTCCTGGATTCGAACCTGCAAGCGTTACGTGAAGCATGGCCCTGCTATTTACAGCCCCGACGGCAAGCACTTTTCGGGCTACAAGCTCATGGGCGCCGTTATGGCGTTCCGCGGACTTTTAAGGAAAAAGCTTGGCAAAGATGAACAGAATATCGGTATCATGCTCCCGCCGAGCCCCGCTGGCGTCATCGTGAACCTTGCACTCTGGCTGTTGGGCAAGACGAACGTGAACTTGAACTACACTTCGTCCGTTGACAACGTGAAGTACTGCGCCGCCCGCGCCGACGTCAAGACGGTGATTACGAGCCGCATGTTCGTCGAAAAGCTCAAGGGACGCGGCAACGACTATTCCAAGATTGCAAGCGAGAACCTGCGCATCTTCTACGCCGAAGATTTCATGAAGGAAATCTCGAAGGCGAAAATCGCTTCGTACCTTGTTTTCTGTGTGTTTGCGCCGTGCTGGCTCATCAAGTTCTGCTTCCGCAAGCGCGTCAAGCTCGACGATATTGCGGCCATCATGTTCAGTTCGGGCTCCGAAGGCACTCCGAAGGGCGTGATGCTGAGTCACCGAAACCTCATGGGCAACATCCAGCAGCTCGCCTGTATTTTCAACGTGACCCGCGCCGACGTGATGCTTTCGGAACTCCCGCTGTTCCACAGCTTCGGCCTCACGGTGACGACCCTCTTGAACCTTACGGAAGGCTGCCCGATTGTGACGGTGGCCGACCCGACCGACGTTAAAACCATGGCCCGCGTGTGTGCGGAATTCCGCGTGACGGCGTTCGTGGCGACCCCGACGTTCTTGCGTGCGTTTACGATTAGCCGTTACGTGCACCCGATGGCGCTCAAGTACGTGCGCCTGATTATCGCCGGTGCCGAAGCCCTGCGCCCCGAACTTGCTACCGCGTTCCGCCTCAAGTTTGGTAAGGAAATCTACGAAGGCTACGGTTGTACCGAAACTGCTCCGGTGGCATCCATCAATACCGAGAACAACCTGCACAGCGACTACATGACCATGCAGGTGAACAACAAGCCGGGTACGGTGGGCATGGCGCTCCCGGGTTCGCAGTTCCTGATTGTGGACCCCGACACGAACGAACCGCTGCCGACAGGCGAAGCGGGCATGATCCTCATCGGTGGCTGCCAGGTGATGGTGGGCTACCTCAAAGACGAAGAACGCACCAAGAGCGTGATTACGATGGTCAACGGGAAGCGTTACTACCGCACGGGCGACAAGGGCTTCCTCGACGAGGACGGCTTCCTTACGATTGTGGACCGCTACAGCCGCTTTGCGAAGCTCGGTGGCGAAATGGTGAGCCTCGGTGCCGTGGAAAAGAAGATTCAGGATACGCCGGTACTCGAGGGCTGTGACTACGTGGTGACCTCGATTCCGGATTCCGCGAAGGGCGAGAAGATCGTGCTCCTGTACCAGGGTGAAAAGGACCCGAAGGACGTGCTTTCGGAACTGCGCGCGAGCGGATTCCCGCCGATTATGCTGCCTGCGGTGGCGTTTGCGGTGGAAAAGGTGCCGAAGCTCGGTACGGGCAAGGCCGACTTTACCACCGCGAAAAAACTCGCCAAGGAACTGGCTGGTGTAAAATAATGCGAACAAATGTGAAATGTGGAATGAGTAATTACACATCACACATTTCACACTACACATTGCAAACTAAGAAGGGCCTATGACTGAAGAAAAAGAGATCCAGGGACTGACTCCGGTACGCACGGCACGGTTGATTGCATCGCTAATCGCCCTAGTGGGCATGGTGTTCTTGTTCCTGGAACGGGCGCTTGCTGCCGTGCTGCAAATGGCATCCGAAGGCGTTCAGCTTGGCCTTACGCGCTACGACAGCTTTACCGGGCGTATGGCACTCCAGAACTTCGCCGAGGACCGTCAGCTGTTCAAGATGCTTCAAGACGTTCAAGGGTTACTTCCTTCAGCAGAATCGGCCTTGACGGTTCTCTTGTTTATTGCAATCGTGTTGTTGGCTATTGCCGTGGTGGGGCTTGCTTTACCTAGGTTCTTTGTGCATATTCTTGTGACCCTCAAGCTCCTTAAATGGGAAACTGACGGTACCGAAGAAGAAGGCGAAGAAACCTCTTTTCGTGAAATAATTGCAAACATTGGTGAGATTCCCCTAAAAAAACTGGCCATTCCGGTTGCAGCAATTGTCGTTTTAGTGGGCGGTTTCGCAGGTATTCGCAGCTGTCATGAATCGGCCAAGCTTGCGTCCGTCGATTCTGCGGTCGAAGACTTGGAACAGCATACTCTGGACTATATCAAGGCACAAAAGGCCTATTTTGGCAGGACAAAGACTGTTGGAGGGCCAAAGGCCTTGCAATTGCCGGACACCTCGTCTTCGGACTACTTTGAATACAAAGTGACTGGTGCGCGCTTTACCGCCATTTCGAGAGTGCCTATCGAGAATTGCCCTGCAGGCACCAAATGGAGCGTGTATTCCGAAGCAAAGGGCGTTTTTACCAAGGAATTGGCACTTTACAGGCAACCTCCCAAGGTTCCGGCCTGCATAAGCATTACGCCGAACTACAAGAATATTGGCCGCCCCGAAAAGAAAAAGGCCGAAGATTCCAAAGTGAGCGACTCTAAATCCAAGGATTCGACCGCTAAAGATCAAAAGGCAAAAGAGCCCGAAAAAAAGTAGTTTTGCCTGTTGAACAAAATACAGCGACAGATTGTTTAATTTTGTATACAAGAGCTCGTTTTAGTTAAACGAGCTTATATTTATTTATATCACCCGCGTGGGTGTGTTGTTTGGGAAAAATGTATGAAAATCAATCATGGTATAAATTTTGCCATGGCGGTATTTTGCGCAGGTGCCGTAAGCGCGAACGCCGCCATTGAATGGGTAAACCAGTGCGCCAGTAACGGCTTTACACTGATTGCGGAATCGGATCACTTTGAAGTTTGCAAGAAGCCTACGACCGACGATGGCCAAGCGAATAATGTCTCAATTCCGAATGCGGATGCGCAGGGCGTTCTCACATCGCTTGAAAAAGTTTATTCATTCTATATCGATTCGCTCGGCTGGATGTTGCCCTTCCCGAAAAGCCCCGATAAAAAATTCAAGAGCAACATCTACGTGTTCGATAATTCCGTCATGGCAGCGCTCTACGGCGGTCAGGACTACGTGAAAGGCCTGAACAACGAATTCGGACCGGGCATGTGGATTGGCGTGGGCTCGCTGAAGGATTACTGGGGCACGTCGCACGAATTTGCGCACGGTCTGCAGGGAGTCGCCGGCTGGATGGGCAACAACAGCCATTCGGGCTGGTTTGCCGAAAGCCATGCGAACTGGATGGCGCATCAATACAATCCGAATGACGCCCATTGCTCTGAATACCTGATTAATTATCCGTACCTGTATTACGGTTCCACGCGCGACCGCTACTGCAACTGGCAGTTCTTGGAGCACCTCAAGGAAGAATTCGGCGGCGGCCACAAGGGTGCCCACGAAGTCAACCGTATTTGGATGGAATCGATCCGCGATGGCGAAGACGGCCGCATGGAGCAGACGCCGTTTAGTGCGATGATGATGGTTTACGGTTGGACGCTCGATAGCTTGAACCAGCAGTTCGGCAAGTTCGCGATGAAGAACGCGACGCTCGAGTATGCGCCCGCAAAGAAGGCTTTGTATAAAAAATCCTATGGCGATTATGAATTCAAGACGCGTCGTGACGCCAGTTGGGGCGACAATTACCGCAGACACACGCGCGTGACCATGCTGAACAAGATGGAATGCGCGGCGGGCGAGAAGTGCGCGGACCGCTATATTTCGCCCTCTTACTGGGCTCCGCAGCGCTGGGGCTACAACCTGGTGCGAATCTATCCGGATTCCGCCGGAAAGGTCACCGTCAAGTTCCGCGGAATCGTGCAGGACAATCCGGCCGTGAACGGGTATAAATGCTTTGGCGACAACACCGACCACTACATGGGAAAATCATACAACTGGTGCAATTACGCGCCCGACAAGCTGCCGGACCCAGCCTCGGGCTGGACGGTCGGGCTAGTCGCGGAGGGCGCGGACGGAACGCCCCGCTACAGCGAAATGAAGCATGGTACCGGATTCAATCTTGAAATCGAGACGAAGGCAAGCGACAAGGCTTTGTGGCTTGCCGTGACGGCGACTCCGACCGAGATGCAGACGATTTTGTGGGACCAGTTCTACTACAGCATTTATCGTTACCCGTACATGATCGAGGTCGTGAACGGTGCGCCCGAAGGCTACAATAAGGATTTCTGGAAGCCCGCAAATGCGAGCGGATACACTAAGCACAGCAACGGCGGCGGCCTCGTGAGCAGCAAGGCGAAGGTTGACGCCTCCGTGTATGTGGGTCCCGATGCGGTCGTGAACGGCGGCACCGTTTCTGGAAACGCCCGCATCGAGGATTTCGCGGTCGTAGACGGCGGCACCATTAGCGGGAATGCCGTTGTCCGCGGGCGCGCGCTCGTGACTGCAGGTACCATTGGCGACGATGCCGTTCTCGAAGAAGACGCCTGGCTCGTGAGCGGAAGCATTACCGGCAAGGCTAAGGTAGGCGCGCTTTCGATTATCGTGAATACGACGGTGACCGACAACGCTCAAGTCTACGGCGTGATGTGGGCATTAAACGGCAAAAAGCTCTCTGGCACGGCGCAGTTGCGCGGCGACCTCGAAAACAACTTCGACAAGGAAATTTCGAAGGGGATCTTCTACGGCATGGTCGACAACGGAATGATTAACAATGCAAACTACGGCGCAAACCTCACGACTCCGCCTACCGATGCGACCGCAAGCCTGGATAAGGCCGTATGGTATGCGGTGGCGGACGATTCGACTGAAACGGGTCCTTCTAAATTAATCAATACTCAACGCCTGCGCCTGAATTTGGCGGACGATACTTTTGAAGTGTTCAATTTGAACGGCAAGCACCTGGGTGTCGTTAAAAACGGAACTCAAGGTCGAATTTCGCTGCAAGAATCTTTGCGCAAGGCGGGCCTGAACGCGGGCACATACCTTATTCGCGGCAAAGAATCTAATAAAATGCACCGCGTGAACTTGCGTTAAACGGGGTTTTAGGGGTGTCCCCTAGGAGAGGAGGTAGCGAACAACGCCGTGTGAGCGAGGGGGAGACTTCCCCCTTTGTTCATTTTTTGTTATAATAACGGTTAGCATAAGAGGGGGAGCGTCGAATGCTAAAAACTGTCCTCATAGCACTGGCCTTGTTCAGTGCGGCGAGTCTTGCGCAGGATCCGAACCTGCACATTTATCTTGCGTATGGACAATCCAACATGCAAGGTGTTGCCCCGTATATCGACGCTGATTTTGAAACAAACCCCCGCTTTTTGGTACTTCGCGCCGCCGATTTTTCGGATCAGAAGGTAGGCGAGTTTTATTTGGCCAAGCCTCCAATGGGAAACAGCCAATCCATGGTCGGAATTTCGGATTTCTTCGGTCGCAAGATGGTCGAGGAACTTCCGGATTCTATCACCGTTGCCGTCGCAAATGTCGCTATTGGCGGGCAGAGCATTGACTTGTTCGACAAGGACCGTAATACGGCTTATCTGGAGAGAATGAGAAGTCACGGAACAACCTGGTGGTGGATTCCGCTTTTGAACGAATATGGGGGCGACGTTTACAGGCGTCTTGTCGAAGTGGGTAAAATTGCTAGAAAGAAAGGCGTCATCAAAGGGATCCTGTTCCACCAGGGCGAAGCGGATTACAACATGCCCGATTGGCCGCAACGGGTCAAAAAGGTTTATTACGACCTTCTTTACGATTTAAATCTGGACCCTAAAAAGACGCCCATTTTGATTGGCGAACTTGCACCCACAGGCGATTTTGGATGGCGGAATATTGCTGTAAAAATCGCGGCAGGAATGATTCCGAACGGGCATTTGATTTCTGCAGAAGGTTGCTCCGTCCAAAAAGAAACTGACCCCGTAACGCATGAAACCTTCCTATTGCATTATACCCGCGAAGGTTACAAAATTTTGGGTGAACGCTACGCTGAAAAAATGCTAGAACTTCTGAGGGAACAGACCGTAGCCGATTCTCTTGATAAGATGTACCATAAGGAATTCGTGAAACCGAAACTGTACTACGATGTCAGGAAGCAAGCTCTCTTTATCCATCTAAAGAAACACGGGAAAACATACAGCTACCAGCTAACGGGGCGTAGAAAGAACGAATAAATGCATTTTTGTACAAATGCAAACTCCATTTTTCATTTGCATTTGTTATCTTGGTATTGTTTGGTGTGGAAAAAAGGAGGTTCATATGTTTGGAAAATCCCTATTTTTAACGACGGCGCTTTGTGTCGCCGCCTTGGCTCAAGACCCTAATCTGCATATCTACCTGGCCTACGGACAATCGAATATGTCGGGGCAGGCGACAGTGACCGATGCGGATCGTCAAACAAATCCGCGGTTTCAGGTGTTGCGTGCAGGCAACCATTCGAACCAGAAGGTGGGCGAGTTTTACCCGGCGGCACCCCCGATGGGGCATAGCCAATCCAAGGTCGGCATTGTCGATTTCTTCGGTCGCAAAATGATCAAGGAATTGCCGGATAGCATAACGGTGGCCGTCGCGAACGTGGCGATTGGTGGGCAGAGCATTGACCTGTTCGATAAGGACCGCAACAAGAGCTACGTGCAGAATGCCAAGAACAAAGGCGACACCTGGTGGATTCAGTACCTGGACGAATACGGCGGCGATTTGTACAAGCGCATTGTCGAGATGGGTAAAATCGCAAAGCAGAAGGGCGTTATCAAGGGGTTCCTCTTCCATCAGGGCGAAGCGGATTACCAGATGAACGACTGGCCGAAACGAGTGAAAAAAGTCTACGACGACTTGATTGCCGAGCTGGAACTCGACCCGGAAAAGACTCCGATTCTGATTGGCGAACTTGCTCCTACGGGTGACCTCGGTTGGCGTAACGACGCTGTAAAGCAGGCGGCAGAGCTCATTCCGAACGGTCACTTGATTTCTGCCCAGGGGTGCCCGGCACTTAAAGAAGCCAGCTATACGCTGCACTTTACGCGCGAAGGTTACCAGACGTTTGGCGAACGCTATGCCGAAAAAATGCTGGAACTTTTGAAGGCGCAAGAACCCGAGCCTGACACGACCTCAAAAGATACCGTGAAGACGGACTCCACTCAGCAAGATTCTTCTAAAATCGATTCAGTCAAAACAGATTCGACGGCACAAGATAGTACGATTGCAATCCGCAGTTTGCCGCGCCTGCAGGCCGTAGAACCGCAACAGCCAAAGCTCTATTACGACCAAAAGGAACAGGCCCTATTCGTTCGCTTCAAAAAGAATGGGCGAGAATTCCGCTACCGCGTCACTGGTAACAAGAACTAGGACTGAGCGATTAAAGATATAAGCAAAAAGCCCCGGATTAAATCCGGAGCTCATTTAATATTTGCTCATACCTCAAAGTGCCGAAGGCACGACCTCGTGCCTCTAGCGCTTAGCGTGTACTTGTTACACCTGCGGAAGCTGAGCGAGGCTCTTGGCGATGTCTTCATCGGTCGGGATGTAGTCGGCCATTTCGCCATCGTTGAACTTCTGGTAAGCGACCATGTCGAAGTAACCCGTGCCGGTGAGGCCGAACACGATGTTCTTGGCCTGACCGGATTCCTTGCACTTGAGGGCTTCGTCGATCGTCGCGCGGATGGCGTGGCTAGATTCCGGAGCCGGGAGAATGCCTTCGGTCTGGGCGAAGAGCTTGGCGGCTTCGAACACCTTGGTCTGTTCCACGGACGTTGCGCGCATCAGGCCCTGATCGTAGATTTCGGAGAGAATGCTGCTCATGCCGTGATAGCGGAGACCGCCGGCGTGGTTTGCAGACGGAATGAAGCTGGAGCCCAGCGTGTACATCTTGGCGAGCGGGCAAACCTTGCCGGTATCGCAGAAGTCGTAGGCGTACTTGCCGCGAGTGAAGCTCGGACAGCTAGCCGGTTCCACAGCGAGAATATCGTAGTCGGCTTCGCCACGGAGCTTTTCACCGATGAACGGGCTCACGAGACCGCCGAGGTTAGAGCCACCGCCAGCGCAACCGATAATGAGGTCGGCCTTCACGCCGAGCTTGTCGAGAGCGGCCTTGGTTTCGAGACCGATCACGGACTGGTGCAGCAACACTTGGTTCAGCACGGAACCGAGAACGTAGCGGTAACCCGGCTGCTTCACGGCGGCTTCCACGGCTTCGGAAATGGCGCAGCCGAGGCTACCCGTGGTGCCCGGGAATTCGGCGTTGATCTTCTTGCCGATTTCGGTGGTCATGGAAGGCGACGGGGTGACGCTTGCACCGTAGGTGCGCATGACTTCGCGGCGGAACGGTTTCTGTTCGTAAGAAACCTTCACCATGTAAACCTGGCAGTCCAGTCCAAAGAAGGCGGTGGACATCGAAAGGGCGGTGCCCCACTGGCCGGCACCCGTTTCGGTGGTGACGCCCTTGAGACCCTGCTTCTTGGCGTAGTAGGCCTGAGCGATAGCGGAGTTCAGCTTGTGGCTGCCCGAGGTGTTGTTGCCTTCGAACTTGTAGTAGATGTGTGCCGGAGTGCCGAGTGCCTGTTCCAGGAAGTAGGCGCGAACGAGCGGAGAGGGGCGGTACATCTTGTAGAAAGTGCGGATTTCTTCAGGAATTTCGATATAGGCGGTATCGTTATCGAGTTCCTGCTTGATGAGTTCGTCGCAGAACACCGGCTGCAAGTCTTCGAACGTGACCGGCTTGCCGGTTGCCGGATTCAGGAGCGGTGCGGGCTTTTTCTTCATGTCGGCACGGACGTTGTACCATGCTTTCGGGAGTTCGTCTTCTTTAAGGTAAGTCTTGACCGGACCTTCAATCTTGAGCGAGTTTCTCATACTAATTCCTTTTTTGCAGGCGTAAAGCCGATAATAACGGCGTGAAATATAGTAATCTGTCGTTTCCGAATTGGCCAAGAATTGCCTTTAGGTGCGAAAAAGGACCTGTGTTATTGACAGAAAAAATTTTTTTAGTAAATTGAAAAGTATGGCTATCAATCATAACCTATTTACTGGGCAGACGGAACTAGCGGGGGAGGTCCGCGTGTCGCATGCTGGCGAGGGGGCAAAACAGCTCCCGGTCCACAGCGGTAAAAAATTCATTAGACTCCGCCCGCAATCTCAGAAGCCTAAAGTACAAAATAAATAGACCAAAGAAATATGAGAACTCCAAAAGGTTAGTCAGTCTTTGGTCTTCCTTCGCTTTGATAACAGCTTAATACCTGTTACCAAAGCTCGGCATAATAAACAGACCAAAGAAGTATGAGAACTCCTCATTCTTTGGTTTATATCGTCTAAAAACACCTCGGTTCTCCGGGGTGTTTTTAACAAATTATAAAAAGCGCACGTTGTCGACGTTCGGCAAGAAAGCTTACTCTAATAAGAGTTCCTGCGGGATTGCGCCTTCGATAACGAGGAGACGCCGCTTGAGGTCGAGCCCCAGGGCGTAGCCGACCAGGCTTCCGCCCTTGCCCACCACGCGATGGCAGGGGAGTATAATCTGTAATGGGTTCGCGCGGAGGGCGGCGCCCACGGCACGCGTGGCGCGGGGCTCTCCAACTGCTTCGGCCACCTGCTGGTAAGTCCGCGTTTCTCCGTAAGGAATCTCGGTGATGGCTTCCCAGACTTTTTGCTGAAATTCGGTGCCATACACCTTAAGCGGGAGCGAAAATTCGCGGAGTTTACCCGCTAAATACAAATTAAGCTGTTGCACGGCCTTGCGGTAGGCGCGGGCCACCGTCGAAGATAGTGTCTGAACCACATCAGGCTCGGCATAGGCGCAGGCCTGAACCGAACTCGGAACGCCTCCGCCCGTATAGCGCAGGCTACACAACTTGGATTTTTCGAACACGAAAGTCCACTGCCCCCACAAATTGCGGTGCGCAATCGTCGTGAATCTTGAATCCGAGAAGTTCATGGTATGAATATAAAAAGGTGTTCAGTTTCAGGCAACAAGTTTTTGAAGGAAGTAGGCAGTAGACAGTAGGCAGTGGTTAGTAAGAACTTAGTTGGTAGAACTTAGAACTCAGACTAATTACGAAAAAAAGCCTATTTCTCTATACTCTAAGCTCTAAGTTCTAAGTTCTGTTTTCTAACTTTCCTAACATGGAATCTTACTTTTTTATCGGTGTTGCGGGCGTGGGCATGAGTGCCATCGCCCAGTATTTGGTTGGCAAGGGTGTTTCTATTAGCGGTTCGGACCGCCAGTTCGGTGCGGCAGAAAAGCCACTCGTCATGAGCCAGCTTGAAGAATGTGGCGTCAAGTGCTTTCCGCAAGACGGCTCGGGCGTTGTCGCGGGTCTCTCTGCGGTGGTGGTGAGTACCGCCATCGAAGATTCGAATCCGGACCTCAAGCGCGCCAAGGAACTGGGAATCCCGGTGATGCACCGCAGCGAAATGCTCGCGAAGATTTCTAAGGAAGCAAAGACCATCGCCGTTTCGGGCACCAGCGGAAAGTCCACCGTGACCGCCATGATTTACCACATTTTGCAATATGCGGGCCTCCAGCCGTCGGTCATGACGGGGGCGGGCCTCGTGAACTTGCAGAAGGAAGGCAAGATCGGTAACGCCGTGTCCGGTAAGGGTGAATGGCTCGTGGTCGAAGCGGACGAAAGCGATGGAACGCTGGTGCGCTACGAACCCGAAATCGGCCTGATTCTGAATGTGGACAAGGATCATAAGGAATTGAGCGAACTCCAGGAAATATTTCTCAAGTTCAGCCACAACATTCTCGATAACGGCAAGATTCTGATTGTAAACGATGCGCATCCGCTGGCCAAGAAGTTCAGCGCCGGTCGCGAATTCGATTTTGGCTTCGAAAACTATGTGGGCGTGCAGGGCACGGACTTCAAGTCAGTCGGCACGTCCATTCAGTTCCGCGTGCGCCACAATGCAGAACTCGTGAAGTTCGTGGTGCCGCTCCCGGGCAAGCACAATATGGAAAATGCCCTGGCCGCAACGGCTGCCGCCCTCCGCGCAGGGGTAACGCTACATACTTGCGCCGACGCCCTTGCGACATTCCCCGGCGTGTTCCGCCGTCACCAGATTTTAGGGACTTTCAACGGCGTGACTCTGGTGGATGACTTCGCGCATAATCCGGCAAAAATTGCCGCCAGCATCAAGAGCGCCCAGGACTTTACCGAGGGCCGCGTCATCGCCTGGTTCCAGCCTCACGGCTTTGGCCCCACGCGATTCCTGCGCAAAGACCTTGTGGAATTTATCGCGAAGACGCTCCGACCCAAGGACTTTGACGACGACCGTGAAAACGACGTGATTTTCTTCAGCGAAATCTACTACGCCGGCGGCACCGTCACCCGCGACATCAGCGCCGGTGACCTTGCCGATGACCTCCTGCTCAAAGGCTGCGAAGCCATCTACATCGCCGACCGCAACGAATGCGCCAAGAAAATGGTGGAATACGCCCAGCCCGGCGACACGATTCTCTTGATGGGAGCCCGCGACCCGAGCCTCCAAGCCTTCGCTCAGCACGTGCAACAATTGCTCGAAGACGAAACGATGTAAGTTTTCTGCAAACGCCACACGGATTCGATTTTGCTAACGCAAAATCATTGTGAACTATTTAGATTAAACTGAGCGGTCTCTGTGAGCAACAAACGCCTCGTGTTGACGAGGCGTGGTTGCGAGAGCGAGCGCTTTGGGTACGTACTTAGTATGATTGGGGGCGAGCGGTCTTATAAACACTCATGCTTACTCATGCAATGCAAGCTACCGCCTTCCTCAATCACGGTGCGGCAGTCCAGCCCGATGACCTTGCGGTCGGGGTACACGCTTTCAAAGTAGCGCTTGGCGACAGCGTCGTTCGGTGACTTGTACTTCGGGAAAATGAGCGCCCCGTTTGCATAGATGAAGTTCATGTAGCTGGCCGGCAGAATCTGGCCGTCGTCGAGCTTGCGCTGCGGCGGGAGCGGCAATGTATCGACCTTCGCCGACTTACCGTAATGGCTCTTGAGCCAGGTTTCAATCAAGTACTTCGCTTCGGTCAGAATCACGTTGTTCGGGGAGCGCTTGTCGTTAGCCTCACACATCACGATGCGATCCTTCGCCACAAAACGCGCCACATTGTCGATGTGGCCGTCGGTGTGGTCGCCGTGCAAACCGTGGGGGAGCACCAACATGTCGCGGAGCCCGAATGCCTTGCAAAGAGCCTTGACAACATTCTTTATGTCCTTCGCATCGTTGCGGTTCTTGCCCGTCAGGCAATCCAGCGTGGTAATGCCGAGACCGTCGCCGTTGACTTCGATAGCGCCGCCCTCAAAAATGTACGGGACACTCACGCCTTTTTTGTATTCAAAAATGTCGGCGATTCGTGCGGGAATTTCGTTGTCGTTTTTCCAAGGCGGAAACTTTGCGCCCCAGGCGTTAAAGACCGTCTCCGAAACAATAGTCTCTTTCCCTTTTTTCAAGAAGAACGGACCGTAATCGCGAATCCAGATGTCGTCTGTCTTGATGGTAAAGAAACTGGCCGGATAGGGGCGGTCGGCAACGGCAATTTTTTCTTCCGTCGTCAAAAAATCCTTTTTAGGAACCAGCACGTTCACAGGTTGAAATTCGCTGATCGTGCGAATCAAATTGATATAGAACTTGCGGATCATTTCTCCGCGTTCACCGTACCAGTTCTTTTTGTTGTGCGGGAATGCGAGCCACGTGGCGGCCTGTTCTTCCCATTCAGCGGGGTAACTTACAGAAGTCTTTGCCATAAAAGCATCTCTCGTCTTTCGTCTGTAGGGCGAAGCCCATTCTACTTATCGCACCAAATCTTGAGAATGTCGCCATAAAGGTCTACGCGGCGATCGCGGAAATGCGGCCACCAGCGGCGATTTTCTTCGGTTTCCTTCAGGTCGATTTCTACAATGCTTGCACCCAAGAAATCGGTGTCGCACTTGTGAATCAAGTAGCCATCGGGGGCTGCCACGAACGATGTTCCCCAGAAGGTGAGTTCGCCTTCGGTACCGATACGGTTTGCCGAAAGCACGAAGGTGCGGTTCGCAATGGCGTGTCCGCGCATCACCGTGACCCAGCTGTCCTGCTGGCGCGGGTAGATTTCAGCCGGCTCCGATTTCATCCAGCCGATGGCAGTGGGGTAGATCAGAATGTCTGCGCCCTTCAGGCTCATAATGCGGGCCGCTTCGGGGAACCACTGGTCCCAGCAAATCAGCACGCCCAGCGTACCTGCGCTCGTCTTGATGGGTTCAAAACCCGTGTCGCCTGGAATGAAATAATACTTTTCATAGAAAGCCGGATCGTCGGGAATGTGGCTCTTGCGGTAAAGGCCTGCAATCGAACCGTCGCGTTCAAAAACGAAGGCGCTGTTATGGTAAATGCCTCGGGCGCGTTTCTCGAAGAACGGGAAAACGATGACCGCGTTGATTTCTTTGGCGATTCCCTGCCACTGCCTGACAATCTCGCTATCCTTTTCGATAGCCATGTCAAAAAAGTCGGCGTTTTCCTCGAACGGGAAATACGGCGTGTGGAACATCTCGGGGAGAACGACCAGGTCGATTCCCTTGCCCTTGAGCGCAAGCGCCTGGTCTACGTACCACTGGTTATTGGTTTGGCTGTTGCCCGTCCACTTGCCCTGCAGTGTTGCTGTCTTGATTTTGTTCATTTTGCAAATCTTTGTTGTTCAGTTTTAGAAACCAATAATCTTCGCTGTTAATGGAACTAGCATTAAGGATAGGATCGTTTTCTAAATCGTTCATAATTCAAATATAGAAATTAGCGGAGGGTGTCACGAACAAAACCGTCTTCAGGCGGTTCGCCAAAGACTTCGAAGGTTCCCGAACCAATCACGGCCCCGTTCTTGTAAGCGATTTCGACGCGGTACTTGCCCGGGGGCGTGTTCTTCTTGCGGGTAAACGTCCTGAATCCGGATTCACGGCCGCCGTTAATCATCATGCGGCCAGAAGAAATACGGTCCGTAAGCATGTACTTGCCCGTTTTGGGGTCCTGGTAATACCACAAATATTCAAGCTCGGCCTTGAGCTTTGCCGGCGCATAGACCGATGTCAAGAAGTAGACTTCGCTGCTGTCGACGCGATGCACGCTCGGAATCTTGAGGCCAATCATTTGCAGCAAGCTCGGGTCATCTACATCGCAGCTATAGCTTGCCTTGTCAAAGTTCTGGCAGGCAATCTTTTGCTTGAGCACCAGCGGTACAGGCGGCACCCAGTTCATAATGTAAGCTACAATCAGGAAAATGCTGATGAGCGCCGGGGCCACCAGAATAGACTTCTTGCGGTGCGAAATCTTCCAAATAAATAGGCATAGCCCAAACGAAAGTACGGTGCTAATCAGGAACCAAATGAACCCAATGCGGTGAACCAAGTGCGGAATCGCAAAGTTCATGAACATGGTGCCCAGCAGGCAGAAGAACGCAAGGCTCACGCCAAAACTTTCGTATTTTTTCTGCAAAAATTCGTTACCCACAAGTAAAATGGCAAGCAAAATTACCAGCAAGAACGAAGCGAGCGAGCCACTGCTCTTAAAGTAGCAGACCACCAGGGCGCTAAACAGGCCGCCAAAGAAGAATTGCACGGCCCAAGTAAAGCGCTGTTTCCAGGTTTCGCTCCATTCGCGGTCCAAAAAACGGTGGCGCACGACGATTGCATTTTCGGGGATTGCCGTAGATTCGTAACCCACGTTCTTGGCAAACTTGGTGGCTGCCCCCTTCGCCTTGACAGCGGCATCTTTCGCTTCGATGGCGGCACGGCTTGCCGCTTCCTTGGCTTTTGCAGATGCAAGGGCTGCGGCCTTGGCTGTCGCTTCTTTAGCTTCCAGGGCGGCGCGGTTGGCGGCCTCCTTGGCGCGGGCGGGCGTTTTTTTTGCGATGAATGCGGCGGCCCTTCTAAAACGAGATTCTTCGATTTTTACATCTGGATTTTCAGAAACGGAATCTTCAGAAACAGGTTCTGCGGATTCAGATTTTTCTTCCGCAGGGGAGGGTGCAACCTTTGTCGCCTTCGGTGCGACTGCGGCAGGCTTCGGCTTCGCTTGCGCCTTGGCAAGCGCCTGCAAGCGTTCCTTAGTCCATCCTTCAGGGTGTTCCAATTGCGCCGAAAGCAATATCACCAAAATAAGTGCGCCGGTATAGTAGGCGAGCAAAATCAGAATATCGGTGCCATAGACCATCTGGCCAAGCGTAATGGAATCCCAGGCAAAACCGCCCAAAAACGCTATAGCCGGAAAAAACTTCTCTAATTTTTGAACAGCGGGCTTTTCCCGCAATTTTTCAACGAATTGCATACCCATAAAATAAAAAAAATACGGCCAATGGGCTAATATTAATCGGAGCACAGGTTACCATATCAAAAAGTTTGTATTTTTTAGTCAAAATGGAATTATGAAGGAGGAAATCATGAAAAAAATGATTTCATTGGCAATAGCCTTTTTCTTTGCAACCGCAGCTATTGCTGAAGAAGAGCTTGTTGCGTCGCCAATAATTACAGAAGAAGTCCTGTCGGGCAAACTTGAACAGACGGTGACTGTAGGCGACAATATCGAACAAACAAAAATCGTGTACACCAAAGCCAAAGGTGCGCTTAAAACAGAAGGTTTCTCGGCTTTGGGCTTGTCGGCCTCCTGCACCGCAAACCAATCTGAAAAAAAAGTTTCTTGTACGGTTTCCGGAGAAATTAAACGGAATCTTGTTGTTCCCACAACAATCAACCCTTATATCATTATAGAAGATGAATATGGGAAAGTTGTCATTACGGAATTCACATTCAATTTAACAGCAAGGCCTACAACTCTTAAAATTATCAAGGGTGAAGCTAATCAGTCCGTAAAGGCTGGTGAAGCCATTTCGGATGTCGAAATTGAATATGCCGGCATTAAAAAGTTTATTTATAGCAGTTCGCCTGCAGGAATCAAAGTAGACAAGGATTCCGTAAAGCAAATCCTTAAAATTAGCGGTAAAATTGATGAACGCGTTGCAACAGGCGAGTATAAATACAAGGTTCGTGGCATAACGCAAGACGAAAAGGATACGCTTAGTGTCGAAATCGCTTTCAAAGTCACAGGCAAACCGGTTTCATTAACCGTCTCTGAAAATGCTACCCAGAAGGTTGTCGCTGGTGATTCGATCAAGCCGGTTACATTCTCGTTTACCGGTGCAAACGATCTCAAGATTACAAAGACTCCGCCGGGAAAATTCTCCGCCATGAAAGACGGTGAAAGCATGACAATCGTGGTTTCGGGCTACATTGACGAAAATACGAAAGACGGAACATACACCATTGAACTTGAAGCAACAGATGGTGATAAAACGGCCAAAGCACAGGCGACTGTCGAAGTGACTCACAAGGTTATGGAGACTAAGGTTGTTGTGAGCAAAAATGCTTCTCAGACAGTAACCGCAGGTGATTCGATCAAGCCGATCGTTTTCAACGTTGAACATATGTCGGAAATTGTTGAACTTACCGGATTCCCGGGTAGCTACGAAGTCATTCCCGACAATAATACGGTGACTGTTTATGGCGTACTTAAAGAAGATGCCAAGGGAGAATATAAGATTACTCTCAAAATCAAAGGCACCGACAACAGCGCGACAGCAGACGCAACGATTAACGTGACACCTGTAAAATTGAAATTTGATCTTATTGAAGGTAGCGCTAATCAAACGGTCGTTGCCGGCAAAGACATCGTTCCGATGGTTTATCGGTATGAACACCTGAAACTCGTAAAAGGTTCTGGCTTACCCGCTGATTTGAAAATGGAACAAGATCCAGAAAAGAAGCAAGTCAAGATCTATGGTACCGTGGATTCTGAATCGGCAGCCAAGGAATACGTTTATTCGTTGGAACTGACGGATATTTATTCGGAAATAACGACCATAACAGGCAAGATCAATGTTGTTAGGGCTTCGAGCAGTTCTTCTGAATCCACTTCGTCCAGCTCTGAAAAGATTGATTCTTCGAGCAGCAAGGAAACCTCTTCTAGCAGCGAAACGACTAAGCCTACAAGCTCCAGTTCCGAAACGACGAAACCTGAAAGTTCTAGTTCTGAAAAGACTGTTTCTTCCAGCTCCGATAAGGCTGTTTCTTCTAGCAGCAAGGAAACTTCTTCCAGCAGCGAAAAGACTGCGATTATCGCTACTGTCGTGCCGAGTTTCGAATTCGGTTTCGTCAACAACGAACTGACGGTTGTGCTGCCGAAGCCCGCAATGCTTCGCGTACAGGTGTTCGATATGATGGGCCACAGGGTTGAAACCTTCGCCGAATCGGTGGTTTCTTCCAAGAGCTTCAATCTCGCTCACCTGAACATGGGGAACTACGTGGTGCGCATTGAAAGTGAGCGCTACGCCCGTACCGCTAAGATTCTGGTGAAATAGTCCAAATTCCAAGCCAAGATAAATAAAATGAGACCCTACGGGGTCTTATTTTTTTGTACAGCAAAAATGGAATAAAATAATTCTAAATACCACTTGCTTTTTTGTGCAGTTATACTTATATTTAGTGAACAAAGGTGCAACTAAACAAAAAGGCAATTATGGACATTCGCGAAAAGTTGAATATTCTTTCGGCCGCGGCCAAGTACGACGTGTCGTGTTCTTCGAGCGGGTCCAAGCGACAAGCCCCCAAGGGTGGGCTCGGGAGTGCCTGTAGTGCAGGAATTTGCCACACTTGGTCATCGGACGGGCGATGCATTTCGCTTTTGAAGGTGCTCATGAGCAACGCCTGCAAGTACGATTGCGCCTATTGCATTAACCGCCGCAGTAACGATATCCCTCGGGCCACGTTCACACCCAAGGAACTCATCAACTTGACGCTGGAATTCTACCGGCGTAATTATATAGAGGGCCTTTTCTTGAGTTCTGCGGTGGTGGGCAGTCCTGACCGCACCATGGAAATGCTGATTCAAGTCGCCAAGGAACTGCGCACCGTCCACAAATTCGGCGGTTACATTCACCTGAAGGCAATTCCCGGTGCAAGTCGCGAGCTTTTGTACCAGGCGGGGCTTTATGCCGACCGCAGCAGCGTGAATATCGAGATCCCGACTGACAGGGCGTTGCAATACTTGGCCCCCGAAAAAAATCACGCCTCTATCATGACGCCCATGAACTTTCTTGCCGAAAAGAAACTAGAGTACAAGAGCGAGCGATGCCGCTATTCGCCTAAATTCTTACCGGCTGGTCAAAGTACGCAGATGATTGTAGGAGCAGCGGGGGAGTCGGACTTGCAAATTCTGACCCTTTCTAACGGATTCTACAAGCAGCAGCAAATGAAGCGCGTGTATTTTTCGGGCTATGTACCGGTCAACGCTGACAAGCGCCTGCCTGCACTCACGACAAAGCCGCCCCTGCTGCGCGAACACAGGCTTTACCAGGCCGACTGGCTCATGCGATTCTATAAATTCGGCTACGACGAGGTGGTCGACCAGGCGCACCCGAATCTGGACCTGGAGCTAGACCCCAAGGCGGCGTGGGCACTTAGACACCCGGAATTTTTCCCCATCGACATCCAAACTGCCGACTACGAAATGCTCTTGCGTGTGCCAGGAATCGGCGTCAAATCAGCGCAATTGATCGCTTCGGGGCGCAGGTTCTCTAAAATCCGCCTGGAACACCTGAAAAAGATGGGAGTTGTACTCAAGCGGGCGCAGTACTTTATTTACCACCCGGACACTCCCGCCTGTTTGCGCAGGCTTTACCCTGAAATGGTCCGACCTTTGCTGCTCCCCAAGCCCCAGCCCTTGCAGCTAGATTTGTTCTCCAATCAACCCCTTGCACTCCCCGCCGCCGGTTAATTGCATATAATGTTAAATGTGTAATGTGAAATGAGTAATGAATAATCTCACACTACACACTTCACACCTCACACTTCACACCTCACATTTCACATCTCACATCCTTATCCCATGCTTTCCATTTCTTACGATTCAACCTTCGATGGCTTCTTGAGTGTCGTATTCGAGATTTACCGCCAGCACCTGGAAGTGGGCGAGATTCATGGCGACCGCAGTACAGCGCCTTGCAACCTGTTTATGCAGCCCTTCCGCATCGAAACATCCGAAGAAGAAGCGGCCAGGCTCAAGCGGGCTATCGAAAACTACACAAGCGCCGATATTTTGGAGCTATTGCATGTGGCATTCCGCTCCGAAGAAGAGGGCATCGAGATGAAGATTCTTGCCTATCTACGCAAAGTTTTTGACGGCAAGGATCCGAAATACGCCAAGAACCCGACCTCCGACGAAATGCTCCCGCTGTTCATGACTGCACGTGCCGTGCGTCACGAGGCTGGCGGAATGCTCGGGCTTGTTCGTTTCAGCAAGACATCTGACGGCACGTATTTCGCCGAAATCGAACCCAAATATGACATTTTGGACATGATTGTGGGGCACTTTCGCGGGCGATTCGCCAACGAAAAGTGGGCGATTTACGATTCCAAACGCGGTTACGGCGTGTATTACGCGGGTCATCAGCTTGCAGAAATCACCATTCCGAACCTAGATGCAGTCACCAAGGCCACTCCGCCCGACGAAATGGTCCGCCTTTGGCAGGATTATTACAAATCGATAGCCATCAAGGAGCGCGAAAACCCCAAACTTTTAAGGAGATGCCTGCCTGTTCGCTATTGGAACCACTTGCCAGAACGACAAATGAGCTCTTGTTGATATTCTTCCAACCATTTTTTTGCAGTTTTTCAAAAAAAAAGCCCCTGTTTCTGCAAATAATTGTATTTTTCTTTTGGAAATATTGGAGAAATAGTTGCTATGAATATGGTTTCGGCAAAACCTGGCTTTTTTGTACAAGATCGTTTTTTATACAGTAAAGATAACGAAAAGGTGATTCTTCGTGGAATCAACCATATGTTTATTTGGACAGACCGCGAAGGAAAAACCATTCCCGAAATAGCCAAGACGGGAGCCAATTGCGTAAGAATCGTTTGGAATACCCGCGGCCGCGTGAGCGACCTCGACAACATTATTGCGCAGTGCATTGCTAACGGAATGATTCCCATTCCCGAAATTCACGATACCACGGGCAACTGGGAACGCCTGGGCGATGCTGTCGATTTCTGGCTCCGCGAAGAAACGGTGCAGATGATTTCGAACCATCAGCAGTACTTGATTCTGAACATCGGTAACGAACCGGGTGCAGAATCCAAGTCCGCAGACGAATTCTTCACCGTCTATAATTCCATTGTCACCAGGATGCGCGCCGCCAACATCCGCATTCCGCTGATGATTGACGCCGACCAGTGGGGCCAAAGCGAAAAGAATTTGCTTGAAGTTGGCCCCAAGCTTTTGCAGGCCGATCCGGAACACAACCTTTTGTTCTCGCTGCACATGTGGTGGCCCTCGGAACGTCACGATCCGAAAGCTACGGGCTACGCTACCGTTCAAGACCGAATCCGCGGCGTACTCGAAGCCTCCGTCGAAAAGAATTTGCCGCTGATCGTAGGCGAATTCGCTCCTGTTGCCGCTGGCGATGTCAAGGAAATCCCGTATAAGTTCATTATGGCCGAAGCCGAACGCCTGAGCATCGGCTGGCTCGCCTGGAGCTGGGGTCCGGGTAACTTCGACAGCCCCGAAATGGATATGACAGTCCATAGCTCATTCAATACCCTGGTGGGCTGGGGCAAGGAAGTCTGCGTCGATAACCCGAACGGCATCCAGAACACGAGCGTCATTCCGACATTCATTCAAGAGAAGAATTTTGATACAGGCTCCCAGGCAATCGATGCAAACCTGATCCAAAATGGCGATTTTTCTGCCGACGAACCGCTAACCAACTGGCAAGTGGACTTCTGGGGCGGCAAGGCCGACGTCAAGGTCACGAACGGCGTTGTCCGTTTTGACATCAAGAAGGCAGGCAAGGAATCCTGGAACCTGCAGTTCAAGCAGAAACTTTCGCTCCGCGAAGGTATCACCTACATTTTCAGCATGCGCGCCAAGGCCGACAAGCCCCGCACCTTGAATGTGAATATCAAGCGAGATTCCGAAGAATATACGCCCTACGCCAACGGCCGTATCCTGGACTTGAGTACCAGCTGGCAGAGCTTTAGCTGGAAGTTTACCATGAAAGAAGATTCGGACCCCGATGCCTTGTTGATTTACGATATGGGCGGGGTACCGATTTCTTGGGAACTCAGCGATATTTCGCTTGTGCAGGCCCGCAGCGTAGAAGACCGCCTCAACCGAACCTTCCAGCGCAATGTGCAGAAGAATTCGGGCTATTTTAACGCCCCGAATGGCCCCTGGGAATTGCATTTGTATTCCACCAAGGGTGAGCTTCTGGAGGTGCTCGACAAGGGGCGCGGTGGCGAAGGCATGCGCCAGTACCCCAAAATCGAACGCAGCGGAATCATGGTCGTAAAGGACCTGTCCAAATAGCGTTTCACCTGTGAATATTCCAATTTGAAATAAAAAAACTCCCATTTTTTTTTACAAATAAAGCACTTTTTCTTTGAAAAAGTGCTATTATAATACACAAAGAAGGATAATGTCACAGACATAATACACATGGAGGGCTGTTAATATGGATCTACAGGATTATGTCAATCATTTCGACTCAATGACCTGTATCATATCTGTCGAAAAAAAATCAGACGGGTCTTACGGGAAAATACGAATCGAAGTGGGAAATCCTGCATATGTTGCTTCTTTTGACAAAGCAAACGCCCCCATAGCCATGAAAGACGAGAATGGATTTGTTCCCGGATGTGAATACACGACCTATCTCCCGAAGGATTTAAACTTTGAACATTTTGTTGTAGCCAGCGCAGTCAACAAAAAACCAATGCACGCCTATATCCACCCGGACCGTTTCCCCATTTGGTTCAACATTTTCAGCCTTCCATTAAATATTGACGATCCTGACAAGTATTACTGTACCTACACCCAAGAACTCTCGACCGAAGCAAATACAGAACAGATGACGAATTTGTCTGCCAAGGCAACATCGCAAGTCTTGCAGACCTGCATCAAGCTTCGTAGTTCTACGAATTTCCTGAAAACGATGGATGAAATCATCCATGATATTCGCACCGCTTGCGAAGCAAGCTATTGCTGTGTCATGCTTACTGATTTTAAAGAAAGGACCTGCAGTCTTTTAAGCGAAGATATTGCAGTCGGCGTGCCGCAACATTCTCTCAAAAATTTTTTGGACGATTCCTTCATTGAATACGCCGAAAGTTGGCTTAAAACCATTGACGGAAGCAATTGTCTAGTCATTCAAGACGAAAACGACATGAAGGAAGTCAAGCTGCGCAATCCCAATTGGTACAGGTCGTTAAAAAGCGCCGAAGTGGAAAGCCTTGTTCTGTTCCCGCTTCAGTACAATAGCGAGACGGTCGGATTCATTTGGGCGACCAACTTCGACACCAAGGATACCGACCGCATTAAAGAAACTCTTGAACTTACGACATTCTTCATAGCCTCAGAAATTGCCAACTATCAACTTCTACAGCGCCTTGAAATGCTGAGTTCGACAGACTTGTTGACGGGAGTCCTGAACCGTAACGCTATGAACAACCGAGTTCTCCGTATAGTTACCGGTCGCGAGCGCAAGCCTGAATCGATTGGCATTGTCTTTGCCGACTTGAACGGGCTCAAACCTGTTAACGACAAGGAAGGCCACAACGCAGGAGACTGCCTGCTGAAAGAAGCCGCCTTGATTCTCAAGTTGTCTTTCGAAGGGTGTGAAATTTACCGAGCCGGTGGCGACGAGTTCGTGATTATCGCCTTGGACAAACCTAGAAAAGAGATTGAATCGCGCGTCGAAAAAATCCGGAAGGACTCGGCGGACCCCCAAAATGTCAGCTTTGCGGTAGGATTTTACTATGATGACAAGGGTGGCGACATCCGTGTTGCAATGCGCGAAGCCGACGCCCTTATGTACGAAGACAAAAAACAATACTACGACCGATTCCCTGAATTAAGACGAAAATGAAAAAAGAAGAATTGCAAAAATTCGTTGAATCTTTTCCGACTATGACGAGTATTCTATCGGTAGAAAAGCGTACCGATGGAAGTATCGGGACTATCCGCATCGAAGCGGGTAACCAAATCTATATCAAGTCCATGGAAAGAAAAGACGAGGACGGCAATTCCGTATTCACCCAGACTTTTGTTCCGGGCTCCAATTATGAACGGTACATGGAAAAGGAACTGAACTTCGAGAAGTTCGTTTACCAGAGCGCCATTCTGCATAAGCCGGTTCATGCCTACATTCGCCCGGAACGCTTTAATTTTTGCATCAATGAATTCTTGATGCCCGTCGATGTCGAAGACGACGAAAAGGGCTATTGCGTCTTTACCCTTGAAATCCAGCCCGAAGAAGACCTTGACACCTCCACAAGGCTTTCTTCTGAAATTTCGCAAAACGTGCTCAAGGCATGCATCAAGTTGCGCGGTTCAAAGGATTTCAGGAAAACCATGGACGAGGTGATTGAAGACGTTCGCATTATTTGCAAAGCGAGCACCTGCAGCGTTTTATTGACCGACTTCAAGGAGAGAACCTGCTCCATTTTGACTTGTGCCCGAAGGCAAGACATGCCTCCGCTGGATCTTGATAGAGTATTCAACAACGAATATATCTATATCGCAGAATCCTGGATAGAAACTCTTAAGGGGAGCAATTGCCTGATTATCCAGAACGACGCGGACATGGAAATTATTCGCCAGAGAAACCCGAACTGGCACAAGACGATGATGGAAGCCGGTGTTAAAAGCCTGGTTTTGCTACCGTTGACGCACAACAACGAATTTGTCGGATTCATTTGGGCAACCAACTTTGACACATCCAGAGTCCTGCATATTAAAGAAACCCTCGAATTGGTGACTTTCTTTATCGCATCTGAAGTGGCTAGCTACAAGCTGGTGCAACGCCTTAGATTCTTGAGCAACGAGGATTTGTTGACTGGCGTGAACAATCGTAACGCCATGAACAACAGGGTGCTTCAATTTGTAAGTGGCGAAGTCAACTACAGGACGATTTCCGTGGTCTTCGCCGACTTGAACGGTCTTAAGCCTATTAACGATAACGAAGGCCACAATGCCGGCGACGCCCTCTTGAAGAGCGCCGCAGAGATCTTGAAGCAGACCTTCTCGGATTGTGAAATCTACCGTGCAGGTGGCGACGAATTTGTCGTCGTGGCAATCGATGTTCCCAAGGAAAGCCTAGAAGCTAGAGTCGAAACGCTCCGCAAAAAATCCAAGGTCAAGGGCAACGTGAGTTTCGCTATCGGGTTCTACCACGACGAAAACGGGGGAGACGTCCGTAAGGCGATGCGCGAAGCCGATGCCCTCATGTACGAAGACAAGAAAGAGAACTACGCCCACAGCCGTGGGTAAGAACACAAGACCGCTCGCGCCCAATCGTACTAAGTACGTACCCAGAGCGCTCGCTCTCGCCACCACGACTCATTAAGATGAGTCGCTTGTGGCTCACACAAGACCGCTCGACTCTATTACATCTTTAAAATATGATATCGTCTCGCTCCCACCTAAAGGTGGCCATGTCCATATAAGCACTAAAGTGCTAAGTGGCCAAAGGTCGCACCACGACTCATTAAGATGAGTCGCTTGTGGCTCACACATGACCGCTCGCACAAAACCGCTCGATTATGATACAGAATTTTGCCCACGGATAATGTCCGAGGGCCTTTTTTGCATTAATTTATGACTTTCATCAATGAATTTTGCATGCTTGTATCATGAGAAAACGTTGATTATGATTCAAAATCGGCAAAAATAGACAATTTTCGTTTTTTTTTAACTTTTTGTATCATAAGTTGTTGACTTTGTTAAGAAAAGATTATATATTAAGAGACATGAAACCTGTAATGGAATATACCAGCTATCGCATTTATATTCGCGACTATTATACCGAACGCAAGGAGCGTTCCGGCTTTACATGGCGCGACTTTGCCAAAGCCGCTGGCTATTCCTCTCCGGTGTTCCTGAAACTGGTTTGCGACAGCAAGGCGAACTTGAGCGAAGCGGGTATCGAACGCGTCGCATCCGCTATGGGCCTTGTCGGTGTCGACCTGCAGTACTTCAGGCACCTGGTTGCATTCAATCAGGAAAAGTCTTCGGCCGCAAAGAAGAAAATCTTTGCCGAAATGCGCAACATTGCCAACGAAAATTCCTTTGCGCTCGTGGGCGAAGACCAGTACGACTATTATGGCAGCTGGCTGAATCCCGTACTTCGCGAAATGGCCCCGCGCCTGAACGGCGCAACACCCGCCCAGATGGCGGGGGAGCTCGTCTTTGAAAGCGATGCGGCTCACGTCAAAAGCTCTCTCAAATTGCTCGAAAAGAACGGCTTCCTCGAAAAAGACGAGCAGGGCCATTACAGCCAGAGCAATCGCTCCGTGACTACGGGCAATCTCGATGTCACCTCGCTCGCCATCCGCGAAATGCACCGCCAGATGGGCGAGCTCGGCGTTCAAAGCCTCGACCAGGTTCCGGTAGCCGAACGAGACATCTCCGGCCTTACCATTGGCATTTCCGAAACCGCCTACGAAAAAATTACTAAAGAAATCGCCGAATTCCGTCGTCGCATCAGCTCGATCGTGATGGAAGATTCCGGCGAAGAACGCGTTTACAGACTAAACGTGCAGTTGTTCCCCCTCACCAAAACCTTGCCCGGGGAGGAGCATCATGACTAAGCTTAATAAAATAGGTCTTGGCCATTGGGCTATCGCTTCTTTCGCATTCACGCTGTCTGCATGCGGTGTTTTTTGGGCTGGCGGGGTAGACGAAGAACAGAATACGGTCGCCGGAGTTAACGAAGAAAACAACACCGACATCAAACAGAATACTGACCAAAATAAATGCATCACGAGAAACGATTCAACCTATTGCGTCAGCAGTGTTGGTTATCAAGACAGTAAAGGCCCCGCTATTGATATAAATGACCCCATAAAAATTGATCCGGTGATTAATAGAGATTCTGCCAATACGGAAATCCCCACGGCCGAACCCACTTTAGGTACTCACTTTTACAATATCAAGGGTTACGTAGCCAAAGACCTGGAAACCAACAATTCTATTGAAATCGCTTTCGTCGATACCACGTTCTACGTGCAGGGCAATTCCGACGGCATGTTTGAAATTGCTGTTCCTAAAGGAACCTATTCATTCATCGTGAAGTCCGTGACATCTGAGGGAAATGTTTCGGAATCCAATTACTATTTGACTTATGGTTCCCGTATCAATGTATTAGGTCCTGTTCCGACGAGCGTGGCCAACAATGTTGACGCCGAAGATCTTGAAGCTCCACCCGTTCAGACAGTCGTGATGCCGCCTGTAATCGGCACGACTCCTGATCCGAATCCGGTTGATCCCCTGCCTGACTCCGCCACAACATCTGTCCCTCCGCAAGATACGACAGACAACAATTCCGACGTAGTCATCCTCTTGCCGAACGATCCTGATTACGGTCTCGTGTATCATTGGAACGGATCCAATATGCCTGCAAACGAAAGCACTGTAAACGATTCTCTCGTCTTTGCAGAAGGTCTTGAAGAGCTTACGTTCGAAATCACTTTCAAGGTAACATCGTTCCCGGAATCGCTGCGATACAGCAAGAACGTATTCGGAAAGAAGGGCCTGTTCAACCTCGCCATTACAAAATCGGTATGCTATGTCCAGGAACCCGCTTTAGCATTCTTTATCGGAAACGGATTCGACTACAGCTCTTGCCATGACAAGGCAGTCGCATCTTCGGCAACGATTGAAGTCGGTAAAGAAATCACCGTGACCGGCGTTTGGGACGGCAAGCACGTGATGCTTTACAAGGACGGCTTCCTGATTGCCGAACAGACTCTTACCAAGATTGCCGACATCAACTACATTACCGCCGACAACATTATTGAAACGCCGTTCGTATTCGGCGACAAGGACTTGGATATCTCTATTATAGATGCGCGATTGGGGAACAAAGCGATCAGTTCTGCCGATGTCTTGTACCGGCACTATCTAAAAGGAGGCGCACAATGATGACAGAGAACTCTATCGAATTGGCCTACTTTGAGGTCAACCAACACGGCCGCCTTCTGAGCGGAAACAGGCGCTTTTGCCGCATGTTCGGTTTCGAGCCATCGGAACTGCAGTGGCATTACGTAACCGACCTGTACCGCCATGCAAGCGACTGGAACGCATTCCGCAATGACACCGTAAATGCAAGCTTCAACATGCGTATGCGCAACCGTCGCGGACGCAGTTTTGACTGCTGCATCACTCGTGAAATCATCCAGAATGCAGACGGCGAAATCGTATTCCGTAATACGGTTCACAAGGTGGGCGAGGCTCGCGGCACTCATACCTCGACCACACCACTTTCCATGGTATTTCTTACGAAGTGTGCTGACTGCGGCGCGCAGATCCGCGTGACATCCGTTGCCGAAACAAGGCTCCGCATGTTGTGCAATCAATGCGCAGCAAAGGCATTCCCGGAGACGTACTATACGAAGAGTGCCCAAATGTAGCGAGGCAATACCACGGTTTCAATAGTGCGATAGAGCCGAGCGGTCCTGAGCTGATTGGGAGTTCAGTGGGGCCAGTAAAACTCAGGGAGCGAGCGAACTGGCATACTAAAGGAGAGCAGGAAAGGAGAAAAAAAGGCGACCTCTAAGATTAGAGGTCGCTTTTTCAACAAGGATTCGTTGTTTTAACGAAATGTTTTGACGATTGCGTGGACTATGCGCCGAAAGCGTCGTCTGCAGCAGCAGATACCTGGGCCACGTTTTCGGAAGTCATTTCCGGTTCGGCGGCAGCAACGGCTTCGTTATCGAACTGTTCACCAGCCTTCTTTTCGGAAATGGAAAGCTTGCCTTCCTTGAACTTGTACATGGCGATGGTGGTCGGCTTCTTGGTAAGAGTAATGTAACCCTGAGTAGCCTGCTTGTTCACAAAGCGGGCTTCCTGGGCCATCATGACCACTGCGCGGAAAACGGAGCCTTGACATTGTTCGTTAGCGTAAATGTCATCAAGATAGACTCTCTGTTCTTCAGCCATCTAGGTACCTCTGAAAATGTTTAGAAGAGGGAGAGGGATTCGAACCCTCGTTACCGTGAGGTAAACACGCTTTCCAAGCGTGCGCCTTCAACCACTCGGCCATCCCTCCAGGATGTGCGCCAAATATACCATTTTATTTTTCGTTTGTCAAGCGTTTTTGGGCTTTTTTACGAAAAAAATGCATTTTTTTCTCTCGTCTTTCGTCTGTAGGCTCGAAGAGCCGTTCTTTCGTCTAGTTTAACTCGTCCCACACGACCTGCATGAGCGGTTCGATGGTTTTCGCGGTGAAGTCAAACTTGATGTTTGCGGCGGCAAAAAGCTCCGGCAGCGGACGGCTATCGCCCAAACTTTCGGCCCTAAACAGGTCGTCAATGGCCTTTTTCGGGTCTTTTTTGAAGTTTGCCCACACCTGGAGCGCGCCAAGCTGTGCAATTCCGTATTCGATGTAGTAGAACGGGCATTCGAACAGGTGCAGCTGCTTTTGCCACAGGTTATTGCGCACGGATTCGAATCCGGAGTAGTCCACGCCCGCATCGTAGCGGTCCATGATACCCTTCCAGATTTGTTCGCGGTCCTTGGCCGTATGGTTCGGGCGGCTGTAAAGTTCATGCTGGAAACTGTCGATGCTTGCCACCCACGGGAACAGCCAAATGACGTCTTCCAGTTCGCCCTCGATACTCCTGCGGATAGCCTCGGAATCGTCGCCGTAGAAGGGCTTGAGGTTGCTCATGCCGATCAGTTCCATGCTCATGCTCGCAACTTCGGCAAATTCCGAAGGCACATCGCGATACGCCAAAATCGGCTGGTTTGCGAGCGCATACTGGTGGAAAGAATGGCCCGATTCGTGCAGCAAAGTGTAAATGTCACGGTCGGTTTCGGCCGAATTCATGAAAATGAAGGGGAGGCGGCTTTCGTCAAAGCCAATCTGGTAGCCGCCGGGAGCCTTGCCGAGCCTGCTATCGGGGTCAATCAGCTTCTTGGCCTGCATTTCGCGGGCCCACTTACCCGCCTGCGGGTGAATCGATTCGAAAATCTGGTCGACTTTTTCAATCAATTCTTCGCCGTTCTGATACGGTTTGAGGGGTGGGCGTGAAAGCGGATCCACACTCAAATCCCACGGGCGAAGCGTCTTGAGGCCCATTTTTTCGGCGCGCTTCTTGTAGATTTCCTTGAGAAGCGGAAGCACCAACTTTTCGACGCTTTCATGGAACGCCTTGCAGTCTGCAGGGGAGTAGTCAAAGCGGCGCTTGGCCAAGAAGATGTAGTCGATAAAGTTCTTGCAATGAGCGTTTTTTGCAATCTTGTTGCGAATCTGGAACAACTTGTCGAAAGAGGCATCCAAGGCATCTTTATCTTTCAGGCGGCGGTCCCACATGGTGCGGAATGCTCGTTCGCGCAAGTCGCGGTCCGTCTTTTCAAGGTATGCACCCAGCTGCTGCATGGTCTTGATTCCGCCGTCAAATTCCACGCTCATGCCGCCGGTAATTTTCTGGTAAGCCTGAACCGCCATGGTTTCTTCGGTTTCGAGCGGAATGTTTGCGGGGGAGAACAGGTCCAAAGAAACCTGCACGCTCTTGAACCATACGCCGAATTCGTCTTTCAGCAGGTCCTTGGCCGGGTGCGCCATCAATTTCTTGTTCAACTTGTCGTCGAATTCGCTCATCACAGGGTCGATATTTCCGACAAAGTCTTCGTACGCCTTGGCGGCTGCTTCATCCTGCGTATTCACAGTCATGGCCACGTAACGACGGCTAGAAACCTCTGCCAATACAGACCCAAGTTCACTCCACTTCAAGATCCAGGCACGCAGGGCGTCGGGGGAGTTCGGGATATTTTCATCGAGAAGAGTCTCGAAAAGACGGGTAACGTCTTCTACACTGTCTACATTCAAATTTTCAGGTACGAATTTTCTATTCATAAACACCAATTCTTTTATTTAAAATCCAATTGCTCCGACCCAGTCGCTTACAATGTTGTCCAAAACCGAGGTGCGGGCCTTGTCGGCAAGCGCCTGCTTTTCTTCTTGGCTGATTTTGCGATCCTGGTCAAATTCGAGCGTAAAAGCTTCATCCCCTGCCTCCAGCGAGACATCCATACGGCCCACGATATGGACCACGTTCACGTCCATCAGCCTGAAAATACGGCGGTCAATGGGCATTTCAGTCACAAGAATTACCTTGTTGTCTCCAGGAACGAGTTTAACCGTGTCTCGGAGTGCCACAGGAAGCTCCATCAGCGAATCTAGCACCAGGTTTGCCATCAGGCCACGAATCCAGAGCGTATCTTTGCCCGAGTTCTTGGCATTCAGGCCAACGGTCAAATGCGCCTTGCCAATCTCCTTTTCCAGGATTCCGCGGGCAAAATCCTGCACCAGGGCAATCACGTGCGGGTTCGGCAACAGGCCCTTCTTCAGGTCGTCAGATTTCGGGAAAAGATCCGGGTTGATGCTCGCAGAGTCAAGCGAGAGCGATTCAAACTCGAGCTTCGTTTTTGAAAGAATATCTGCCGCCGACAGTTTCTTGGTCATTGCACAACTGGCAAGCAACAATGCCAAAATGGAGATTCCAACAATCTTCAACTGAGTCGACGAAATTCGTTTCATATCGACAATATAATAAAATGGATTTAACGTTATGATCCATCCAGACCTCCCCGCAGTTTTTCCGTGATTCAGCATTGCCGATAATGCGGATTATGTAAACTAAATAATCGCTAAAGATATCACACTTTTTTTCATTTTTGTGCGATATTCGTGAAATTTGAGTATATTTTCAACATACAAGTTATTCGAGGAGAACAAATCCGTTTTATGCGAGTTCTGTTATTTATTGCTTCATTGTTTCTTGTTTTGACAGGATGTACGAATCCGACACAAAAGTACCATCCGTTTGACAAGCCCGAGTATAGCAAGGGCGAAATTGTCAAGTACGAAGATGCCAAAATCAACACCAGATACAGAAGTGATTTTGCCTACGAAATCAAAACTCCCGGCAGCGAAGACAGCGTAAAGTTCTATACCGCTAATCATTTCTGTTACGATCCCCAAAACAGGAATATCGTTGTTCCGCTCAAAGACCGTAATGGTTTTGAGATGACTTCCCCCGCGGATGGCCTTTTTATTGCCATCCCTAGGGATAGCGTTACCCTATGCAAAAACGGCGTCAGGAACAACTCTGATTTTGCAAGAAACCATGCACTTCACGGATTCACCTATGGTGCTATTGTTGGAGGCGCTATTATGGGTTTAGGAGCTTTAGCAGCGGCCCCGATTTTCCTCTTTTATTCCGAAGGAGCAGCCAATGTTGGCTTAATAATCGTGGGAATGGTTGGCATAGGAGCAGGAGCAGGAGGTCTTTTCGGGACAACTGTTGATTTGGGCTACAACGGAAAGGCCGTGGAAGAATTTCAAGAAAGTTGTTCGGCTTATTTCACCGAAGAAGAACTTGAAAAATACCTCAACGATAATCTTTGCTACTAGGAGAATTATATGAAACACATTACACTTGGCGTTCTCCTTTTTGCAACCACATTCGTATTCGCACAAGAAAATTCCGAACAGCCGCAGCTTGAAGATTCTTCTACCGAAGAGGCCGTATCTACAGATTCCTCGGCTACTGAAGATTCAGCCTTGGCACAAACCGCTACTCTAGAAACCGCATCGGAGCTATCCCCCGCTGACGAAGCATTACCTGAACGTACGCCAGAAGGTTACCGCATTATCCGAATCCAGAAAACGGAAACCAAGGCGTACAAGGATAGCGTCAAAAAAGTTGAAAGACAAATCGAAGAAGATAAAAAGCCTACGATTCCCTTCCGTTTTGAAGTCGGCCTATTGGCCTCTATTGGTGCAAAAGAGCTATTCGGCAGTGACCGATACGCCTATTACGATCGTGATAGAACAAGCAAGGAAATTGAACCGGTTACATTATTCCATGGTTATCCTGTCAACGTGGGTTTAATTGCTACAATTCCCTTGAACGAAGCTACCGTCGCCATTAAAGCCGGAGCCCTCTTTGAATACACAAATCTCATTCATAACGAAGACTTTTTCCTGAAAACAAACGATTCCGACGAAAGTCCTTGGTTTGAAGAAAAAAAACGTGAGCCGGAACATGGAAATATCTCCCAAATGCGCGTGAGTTTCCCCCTGCTGTTTGCGCTAAAGGGACGAACTACCCCGGCGATGTTTGAAGTCGGTTCCAAAATATCCATTCCGATTCAAGATAAATACAAATCCGTTGATTTTGTTGACCATAACTTAAGACCTGCTGTCGATGCAGCGCTTCTCATCGGAGGGTCATTCATCATCAATAAGTATTTCACATTAATGACTCATATTGAAGCTCAGTGGAGCGAAATTTACGATGATGAACTGTTTGTCGGTGTTTCGGACATCAGTCTTTTAGGCATCCACGTCGGGTTAGTATTCACACCGTTCTAAACGTAAAAGATACGTCTATAACAACGAACTGTTTGTCGGCGTTACAGATATCATGTGTCTAGCTTATAGAATCGGCGTACTCTTTACACCTTTTTAATCATTAGAGCCCCTAGTCCAAAATCCTGTTTAAAAAAAATAACACCCTTTGCCGGGTGTTTTTTTATAGTTTGGAAATATGATTAGGAAAATCTTTCTTGCAAGCGCTCTCGTGGCAAGTACAGCTTTTGCTTCATGGGATCTATTCCCCGTTCTTGGTAATCATAAAGGTCAAGCCAAGATTGACGCCGGATTACAAACATACGAATATACCCGCCATGATTTCGGCATATTGGAAACAGCTGCCAGTGCCCGATACACCGTTATTCCGAAGCTAGAGCTTGCACTCGGTGTACCGTACCGTATCATGACCCAAGACAACGGAAACGAACAAGATATGGACGGCCTCGGAAACATCGGATTGTCGGCACGTTACCAGTTCTTGTCTTCTATGAACGCTTTTACAGACGTGTTTATTCCCGTGGGCGATGATTCCTATAACGAAAAAGGAGCGTGGGGATTCAACGTTGGCGCGCAATATTCCGTAGAATTCAGCCAGATGCTCAATTTCGGTTCCGAACTCGGGATCAATTTCGAAACTAAAGGCGATGACCACGAAGCGCCCGTATCGGTATTTGGCGCAGCTGAACTTGATTTTAGACTTTCGCCGCAATTTACCCCATACATCGGGACAAACCTTGCCGTAGGCATTGGTGCATTCAAGCATTACGATTTCCTGGTATCTCATGGTGGTGGCGAAGTATATATTGAGCCGTATTTTGGTGGGACATACGATATCAACCATCGTATTTCACTTGATGTCTCGGCTTCTTTTGGCAATTGGGTTAATGCGGACGATAAGCCCAGCGTGATAACAACCGCTAGCTTGGCCCTCTTGTTTAATTTCTAATAGACAAATTGAAAAACTTCTAATAGCTAATTTAGGACCGGTCGAGCGAAGGTCTTTTCTTTCGTTAAAAAACAACGATTTTTGAAAAAAAGTGAAGAATTGCTTGACACGAATCCATAAATAGTATATATTTGTGCAGTGAACAGATGTTTATTGCTATGGTACGGGCATGATTGAACGAATTCGCGGAATTTTGGTTGAAAAGTCCCCCACTTTCGTGGTTGTGGACGTGAACGGCGTGGGCTACGGTGTAAATATTTCGGCCTACACTGCAGGCAAATTGCCCGAGGTGGAAAGTGAGGTTACGCTCTACACGAACCTGGTAGTGCGCGAAGATTCCATGACGCTGTTCGGTTTTGCCGACAAGACCGAGAAAGATACCTTTATCATGTTGCTCGAAGTGAACGGCGTGGGCCCGAAACTTGCCCAACGCATTTTGAGCGGCAGCTCCCCCGCTGACCTCTTGAACATGATCGCCAGCGACAACAAGAGCGCCCTCGGCAAGATCAAGGGGCTTGGCAAAAAGACTTGCGAACAGATGGTGCTTTCGCTCAAAGAAAAAGCAGGAGCCATGCTGCAGGCCTTGGGCGATGTCGAAGGCTCTGGCATTACAGGTATGGGCGCACTCACTGGCCCGAAGATGGAAGCGGTTCTTGCCTTGCATACGCTAGGCGTGAAGGATCCGGCAGCAGAAAAGGCCGTGATGAAGGCTGCAGAAATCTTGGGTGATTCTGCGGATGCCGCAACGCTTATCCCAGAGGCTTTGAAGTATCTTTAAAAACGTCATTGCGAGCGTAGCGAAGCAATCCACAGAGGATGAGAATGGACGACCAGCGTATTATTTCTCCGGAACGCCGGACGGGCGACGAAAGCGATATCGAACGCACTCTGCGTCCGCCTAGCCTTGACGAATTTACCGGCCAGAAGAACATTAAAGAGAGCCTTTCGATTGCTATTGAAGCTGCGAGACACCGTGGCGATTCGCTAGACCATTGTCTTTTCAGCGGGCCTCCGGGACTTGGCAAGACGACTTTGGCCGGAATTATCGCTAAAGAAATGGGCGTGAATATCCATATTACAAGCGGTCCGGTGCTTGAAAAGGCGAGCGACCTGGCAGGGCTTTTGACGAGCCTGCAAGAGAATGACATCTTGTTTATCGATGAAATTCACCGTCTGAACCGCGTGGTGGAAGAATACCTCTACCCCGCTATGGAAGACTTTAGGCTCGATATTATGCTGGATTCCGGGCCGGCGGCTCGCAGCGTGAACTTGCCGCTGAAGCATTTTACGCTGGTGGGGGCGACAACCCGCAGCGGACTCTTGACTAGCCCGCTACGCGACCGATTCGGTTTGCAGTACCGCCTGGAACTCTACGATGAAGATGACATCAAGAGTATTCTGATGCGCAGCGCGAAGATTTTGAACGTGGGGCTCGAAGAAGATGCCGCCAGACTTTTGAGCGGACGCTGCCGTGGAACGCCCCGAATTGCAAACCGCGTATTAAGGCGTTGCCGAGATGTGGCGCAGGTCCGCGGTACAGGCGTTATCGACTTGATGTCGGCGAGCAAGACTCTTGAAATGCTCGGTATCGACGGCGAAGGCCTCGATCACATGGACAGAAAAATTCTTTCGATGATTATCGACAAATTCGGCGGTGGCCCCGTGGGGCTGGGCACCATCGGGGCTGCGCTCGGCGAGGAGCCAGACACCCTCGAAGAAGTCTACGAGCCGTATTTGATTCGCAAGGGGCTCCTCGCGCGAACGCCGCGTGGCCGTACCGCCACGCGCACCGCCTACGAGATGCTTCACCGCAGCATTCCGAAAGCACTAGCCGAATCCAGTGCGCAAGAATCGCTGAATTTGTAATTTTTGAGTACCTAAAAACTTCATAAACAAACCATTGTATGGGAACTTTTGTCCACATAGCAGTTATGGACGTGCTCCCAAGTCGATATGTTTTTCTGCAGAATAGTTATGCAACGAATCAATAGCGTCATAATCGACCTATTAATGTATTTTTTATGTAAATCGATTTTTTCATTCCTTAAATAAAATGCATTTACTTACAAACAACATGTTTTATGTAATTTATTGTAAAAAAAACATAGAAATGAACATTTGTACCAATTTATAATTTGCAAATGTAGTATATTTATCAAACCATATACTAGAAGGAGATTAAAATGAAAAAAAAAGTATTGTAGATGCAAACTTTCATTTCCATTCCAAGGAGGAATTCAAGTATCTGTAAACTCATCAACAGATAATGGAGTCACAATGACTCCAATAAATAAGTTAGAAGACCTAAAAGAATTCACGAACGATCCTAGTGTTAAGATTAGGCAAGTCTTTTTCTGTAAATTCATGCACAAAAAGCAGATTTTTCCATTTCCTTCTCGGTTAAGTAAGCTTTTTCTTCCATCCATTCCTCGTGTTGTTCCATCAGTAGCGAGCCGATGAGCCTCTCGCACGATTCTGGATTCGGGAAGACGCCTACGACTTTTGTCCTCTTCTTGATTCCCATTCGGCTTTGGTATAGTAGTAGAATTATAACATGAATTACTTCATTTGCTTTATAGTCTTTTTTCTTGTTAGTTGCGCATGTCAGGATCCACGCGGATGCAATGCATCTAATGGAATCGGAAATGCGGCTAATCGAACTAGATTAGTGCAAGAAGGAAGGGATTATCAGACATATCAAAATACAAAAATGCCTCTTCCCCCTAGCAATTCTGACAACAAACAAAACAAAATGCCTCAGCTACAAATTAACCATGAGATAGACAGCCTCGTAATAAATGATAGACTTGATTTAAATAACTTATAGAAATCAAGGGAAATAGTCAGACACTTAAGCTCCGGCTGTTTTACCGTCTTTTTTTTTCTGAGTAGAGAGCGAAGCAAATAAAGCGAAAGACATTTATCGTGGTGAAGACTGTTTTTTCCTATTTCGGCACAATTCTATCGATACACTTGTTTTATTTTAACACTTGCGGGCGTTGTAACGTCTGCATTTTCTTTATAAATTCATTATTGGTGATGAGGATGTGTTAATTGGAGGCATGATGCATCTTAAAACGACTCTTTCCGTTCTCGCAATCGCGGCGGTAGCAACCATGGCACAAAACAAAGCATATTCTGGCGCAGAACTCTACACTCTGAAAGAAGTTGAATATGGTAAGTTTGAAGCCCGTATGAAGATGGCTGCAGCCTCCGGTACTGTCAGCTCCATGTTCCTCTACCAGAACGGTTCTGAAATTGCAGACGGACGCCCCTGGGTGGAAGTTGATATCGAAGTTTTGGGTAAAAACCCGGGCAGTTTCCAATCTAACATCATTACCGGCAAGGCCGGTGCACAGAAAACAAGCGAAAAGCATCATGCTGTAAATCCGGCTGCAGACCAGGCGTTCCATACCTACGGCCTCGAATGGACTCCTAATTACGTCCGTTGGACTGTCGATGGAGTCGAAGTCCGCAAGACCGAAGGCGGCCAGGTAAACGACCTCAAGGGAACGCAGGGCTTGCGCTTTAACCTCTGGTCTTCCGAAAGTGCTGCTTGGGTCGGCCAGTTTGACGAATCCAAGCTTCCGCTTTTCCAGTTCATCAACTGGGTCAAGGCTTACAAGTACACTCCGGGCCAAGGCCCGAACGGCAGCGACTTTACGCTTGACTGGTCCGACAATTTCGAGAATTTTGACGGCTCCCGTTGGGGCAAGGGCGATTGGACCTTCGAAGGCAACCGCGTAGATCTCACCGACAAGAACATCTATTCCAGGAACGGCATGCTGATTTTGGCCCTCACCCGCAAGGGTCAGGAAAACTTCAACGGCCAGGTTCCCCAGGATGCTGCAGGCGATGCAGAATTCAACGGTCAGGGCCAAAATCCCCAGTCTTCGAGCAGCGTTACCCCAAGTTCCTCGAGCGTGGCCTCTTCTTCTAGCGTTACGCCAAGTTCCAGCAGCCAGTTCACTCCGCCCAGTTCCAGCAGCGAACAGGAAACCGGCATTCTCCAGAAGCGCGCCAAGCTCCAGAACAAGGAAATCCGCGGAACGGTCAACGCCAAGGGCGCTCGCGTGAACCCGAACAACAAGGCCAACTATCAGGTTGACTTCAATTTCTAGAAACCATTCATCCAACCCCCAAACAACCCCGACCTGCGCAGGAACCTCCCCTGCGCAGGTTATTTGTTTATAGACCGCTCGGCTCTATTGCGTACATCAAAATGTGATATCGCCTCGCTCTCGCCACCGCCCCAGCTTAACGCTTGGGGTTTTGTGGCTCACACAGACTGCTCGGCTCTATTGCATACATCAAAATGTGACGTCGCCTCGCTCTCGCCAACACGGCTCGCTTACGCCGAGCCGCTTGTGGCTCACACAGACCGCTCGGCTCTTTATTATATTTTCGGCTATGAAACAGCGGATTATTAAGGCTTTGCTTGACATGAACCTCGCCGAAGGCGACAGGCTTCCGTCGGTGCGTTCGATGATCAAAAGTTTCGGAGCATCGTCTGGCACTGTTCAGGCGGCGCTTTCTGAATTGGAATCCGCCGGGAAAATTTGCAAAATCCAGGGTAAGGGTTGTTTTTGGGGGACCAGCCCGCTCAAAAACAGGGTTCCCTACGTTCACGAGACTGTCTCTGAAAAGCTTGCAAAAGCCTTCGAACGCGACTTTGCGCAAGGCTACCTGAAACCTTCGCAGCCGCTACCGCTTTCAAAAGAACTTTCTGCCCGCTACAATGTTTCGCAGGGCACGCTCCGCAAGTTTCTGGAAGAAAAGGTCGCACGCGGAATCCTGAAAAAGGAAGGCCGCCAGTATGTCTTTTACCGCAAGCAGCAGCAAAGAGACGAGGCTCCCCTCAGCGAACTCATCTTCGTAACGCGTTGCAATAGCTGGGGCGGATTCAGCGCCGAAAGCGAACGCGAATTGGATTTTTTGCGCCTCGTTTACAAGACAGCCGGCAAGAATCATTACAAACTCACCCTGTTCGGCATCAATGACGCCACGGGAAAGCTCATTGACCGCAGCGGCAAACCCTGCAAACTTTCGGAACATCCGAACGCTGTGGGAGCAGTACTTTCGACGCTCCTGGTGCAAAACTTCAGGCCGCTCCTGACGTTTTTCGCCGACGCCAAGTTCCCCGTGGCCGTATGGTGGGAACACCCCATCGATGCCGTGCCCAAGAGCTTTTTGCGCAAGGACAACTGGATATTCTTCAACTCCACCTTCGGCAAGAACCCCGGCAAAGAAATCGGCCGCTACCTGCTGGGCCTCGGAGTCACCGAAGTCGGGTATTTTTCTCCGTACCACAACAGTTCCTGGTCCAAGGACCGCTTGACCGGCCTCGAAGAATCGGGGCTCGTGGTGCACCCCTACGTGGACGCCGAATTCGCAAGCCCCTGGGATTACAAGCAGATTGCCCGCAAGAAAGTCGAAAAGCTCTCCGTAGAAATCATGGCCCGCAGCCTAGAAAAGGAAAAACTCAAGACGCTCGCCGAGCGCGCCCTTGAATTCCAGGCGGCAAACGGCAACAACATGCCCTGGATTTGCGTAAACGACGAAGTCGCGGGAATCTTCATGGAAATGGCCGAAGAAAACAACATGGAAATCCCGCAACCAAACATTGGCCCGACCTACATCGCCTTCGACAACTCCATGGAAAGCTATTTGCTGCGCATTCCGTCTTACGACTTCAATACCGACGCGCTCGTGGAGCAAATCTTCTACTACATCAGCAGCCCCTCGGCATTCGACGGCATCAAAAAAATCCACCACATCCTCGGGAACGTGGTGGAGAAGTAAATAGTAAATAGTAGGAAGTAGACAGTAAGTGGTTGACAGTCTACTGTAGCCTTGTTCGCGATTTTCGCCTTGCTACTTTACTTATTCTTATTCACGATAAGCGTCTTTGCCTTGAAGGTCTTCTTGTCGATCCACTTGACCATGAGCGACACCTTGTTGTCCTTGTCGAGGGCGGCCCAGTATTTTTTGAGCGTGTCTTCGGCGTTGTCAAAAATCGGCATCAGCTTCGGGAAACCGTTGAAAGACGGAATCGGGCTGCCGTCGGTTTCGTAGGTGCTGATAAAATGGCCGAGACCCGGCAGAGCCTTCTCGTATTCAAACGTCATGCGTTCGCAACCGGCTTCTTCGCTGTTGTTACGGCTCTTGAGAATCGAGAGCTTGTACACGGCGGGGCTTGCGTTCTTGTAGTGGATGCCCGAGATGCGCGGCGTGAAGTTCGGGGCATCATCTTCGTACTGGCGCGTGCGGAGAGCGCTTTCGAAGGTGCCGCCGAGCTTGATGGCGTCGTAAATCGTGTCAGTCTGGTCGCCGTTCGTGATAATCTGGACGTCGGCAGTGTGGCGTGCCGGGTAGTAGATAATCAGGTGCGGGTCGGTGAGCTTGGATTCGTCAAAGGCCTTCGTCTTCATGAAGCCGGTCTTGGGTTCAATTTCGAACACGCGATTGCGGCTGTTGACGCTACGGCCCATGATCCAGTAGACCTGCACGTAGGACTTGCCATCGGCGCTTTCGCCGAGCACAATGCCACGACCAGGATACGGGTTATTGGAGAGGGCCTTGAAATTCTGTTTTGCTTCGTCTGTGTAGGACATAGTGATTAGTAAATAGTGGTTGGTGGTTGGGAAATTTTATCGTTTCGGGTTGTAATTGTTCATTAAGACCATGGCGACGGCGACGCAAAGCATCACCACGCTGCCAACGATAACCTGCTGGCGGTGGTTGTATTCGCGCTTGACGTAGCTCGGATTTTCTTCGTTGAGTTCCTGGAGGGTCGGGCCCTGATTCAGCTTGGTCGAATCGATGCCGTAAGTTTCCGCAATTTCTTCGTCGGTCATGTTCAGCGTACTCACATAAGCGCTGTCGTACTTGTCGAGCTTGTCCGCGGCAACCGCAGGAATCGCAAGGGCAAAAAGCAAAAGAAAAATGCAAAGGGTACGAGGTATGAGGTATGGGGTCGGCGCCTTGCGCCTCTGAGGTATGAGGTCGGCGCATTGCGCCTTTGAGGTATGAGGAAAAGTAGATGAACCATTTGACATCTTTACCTCATATCCCAAAGCGAGTGAAACGAGCGACCCCACAGCCCAGAACCCCTACCCTTCCTTCGCGAGCTTGTCGAGGATCTGGTTCACGAGGCCCGGGTTAGCCTTACCACCGGACTTGCGCATGGTCATGCCCACGAGGAAGCCCTTGAGTGCAACCTTGCCTGCCTTGAATTCGGCGAACTGGGCGGCATTTTCGGCACAGACGGCGCGGACCACTTCTTCGATGGCACCGGTGTCGGTCACCTGCACGAGGCCCTTTTCCTTCACGATGGCTTCGGGATCCTTGCCGGTCTCGAACATCTCGGCAAAGACCGTCTTTGCAATCTTTCCGTTGATGGTGTTGTCGGCAATGAGGTTCACGAGCTTGCAGAGGTCTTCGGGCTTGATCTTGAGGGCGCTGAGGCCACCTTCCAGTTCCTTCACCTTGGCCAGAAGTTCGGTAATCACCCAGTTGGCGAGCATCTTGCCGTTCTTGCAGTTCTTCGCGGCGGTATCATACCATTCGCTCACGTCGCGGTCTTCGGTGAGCACCATGGCGTCGTATTCGGAAACGCCGAAGTCGTCCATGAAGCGCTTGCGGCGGGCATCCGGCAGTTCCGGAAGCGTGCGGCGGATTTCTTCCACGAAGGCAGGGTCGGTCACGAGGCGGACCATGTCCGGTTCCGGGAAGTACTTGTAGTCGTGGGCGTCTTCCTTAGAGCGGATGACGATAGTCTTGTCCGCATTGGGGTCGTAACGCTTGGTGCACTGTTCCACTTCCTTGCCAGCATCGAGGGTCGAGGCCTGCAGGTTCATTTCGCAGTACAGGGCCTTCTCGAGATTCGTAAAGCTGTTCAGGTTCTTGATTTCGGCGCGGATACCAAACGGAGCATCTTCGCTCTTGCGGAGAGAAATGTTGCCGTCACAGCGCATGTTGCCGTTTTCCATGTTGGCGTTGGACACGCGGGTGTATTCCAGCGTCTGCTTGATCTTCTTGAGAACCAGCACAGCCTCTTCGGGGCTACGGATATCCGGTTCGGTCACGATTTCGCAGAGCGGAGTGCCGCAGCGGTTCGCGTCGAAGTGGGATTCGGTCGGGCTCATGTCGTGGATGAGCTTACCGGCGTCTTCTTCCATGTGGATACGGGTAATGCCCACGCGCTTCTTGGTGCCGTCTTCCTTGACGATTTCGAGCCAGCCGTTCTTGCAGATCGGGTGGTCGTACACCGGAAGTCCGCCCGTCTGGGTAATCTGGTAGCCCTTCGGCAGGTCCGGATAGAAATAGTTCTTGCGGGTCCACATCGCGTTCAGGTCGATTTCGCAGTTCAGGGCGAGGCCCAGGCGAATCGCGTACTCCACAGCCTTCTTGTTCGGCACAGGCATGGCACCCGGCATACCGAGACAAACAGGGCAAACGTGCTTGTTCGGGGTCGTATTCACTTCAATTTCGCAGCCGCAGAACATCTTGGTTTTAGTTGCGAGCTGGCAATGGATTTCAAGACCGATAACAGGACAATAGTTGGACATGATATCTCCGATAATTTTTACGCTGAAAAGATAGAAAAAGTAGGAAGTAGGAAGTAGGCAGTAAACAGTGGTTTGTGGTTAGGATAATAACAATCTTGTAAAAAAAGAACTATTATTCTAAATTTTTAATATGCGTTTTGAAGTTCACCCTGTAAATCCGCAAGCGAGAATCGTGAAGCTTGCCGCTGCCGCCCTCGAAGACGACGGCTTGGTCCTCTACCCCACTGAATCTGGTTACGCGATTGGCTGCAACGCCGAATCGCCCAAGGCAATCCACAAGCTTTATGCCCTCAAGAAGCCGATGAAGAAGTTCTTCATGGCGCTTATTATTCCGGACATCCGTAAGGCCACCGATTACGCCCGTGTAGACAACTTTGCATTCAACATCATGAAGCCGCGCGTGCCTGGGCCGTACACCTTTATTTTGCCCGCCGACCCGCACATCGCCCGCCGCCTGGACGTCAAGCGCCCCGAAATCGGCGTGAGGATGCCGACGCACCCGTTCTTCAAGGAACTTTTCCAGCATTTCGACAAGCCGATCCTGAGCACTGCCGCCAAGCTCACCGAAGAAGACATGTACGAGCCCGACGATATCTGGAAGACCTTCGAGCATTCCGTCGACATGATGGTCGACTGCGGCCCCATAGAAATAAACCCGACCAACATTATCAGTTTGATCGGGGATCAAGTCGAAGTGATTCGTGGCGAGTTGCTAGACCCGTAACGCTCCGGCCTGCTGTCTTGCCTGGCTTGACCCGGCACCTCCTTTGATGCATGAATAGGGAGAAGTTTCTCCCTGGTTCGCACTTCGTTGCTCTCCACCCTCTCTAGCGGGGACACCCCGCAACGCCCCGATTGTAGCGCCCACGGCTCCAGAAAGTAAACGAAACTTGGCAACTTGTTGCCTTAGTTGAGTTATGCTCTATGAGTATAAGCTCGCCTCGCTCTTACACGACCGTTCGACTCTCGTCTCACTCTCGCCACAGCCCCAGCTTAACGCATGGGGCTTTAAGCTCACATGGATTCGGCCTTCGGCCTCTAATGTTCGCTCGCCGATTTACTTTCCTCCGCCTTTGGGCATGCCACTCTAGATGTCTTCCCGCACTCGGTGCGGGATCTCCTTTGATGCATGAAAAAGGAACGCTCCGTCTCTGCCTGCACCGCACGCCATCAAGACCGTTCGGCTCTATCGCAAAAAAGAATAGTCGATTTCGCCTCACTCTCGCCACAGCCCCAGCTTAACGCATGGGGCTTTTCGGCTCACATGGCCGTTCCGGAATGTTCGCTTAGCGGCCAGGCACTCGCCTCCGCTTTTCTTCTATGGGTTTCTTTCAAAAACCCTGTTTTTGTTAAACTTTTTGTAAAGATTAAAGAACTAGTAGTTCTTTACGCAGCGGACGGACAGACCGTCATATTTGGGGTACGCTCCAGTCGTCATTCCATGTTCAACATAGCCATCTGCTAAAATTACTGCACCACCCAAAAGCGGCTGTTTATCATGGGGAACCCAGAAAAGTCCCCTATGGAGTTTGGCATTCATAATGAAATCATAATGAAAACTATCTTCCTCGTAAAAAGCCCCACCACCATAAAGGGCTGAGAAACCATGGTAATTACTCCCTTCACAAATCTTGGAAAGCAATCGGTATCCGCTATCAAATTCTCCCCTCAGGGAAAAATACTCCGTACGATTCATCACGTGCCATCCATCGGGGCACACGCCTTGATGAATCAAGTCATCCCATTCCGCATCATACGCAACACCTGGGTACAAGGAATCCGGGCAAGCAGGGGTCGTTCCCGTCCATACGCTGTCGCAGGCCTTCGGGAGGCCCATCGCCTCACTCCAGCTGTACAGCCCACCGAACCCGTTGTCACAATACCACGGATCGTCATCGTAACAGAACTTTTCAACGCGGGAGTCGTCAAATTCCAAAAATCCCAACTTGACCTGCGTTCCATAATTCAGGTTCTGCGCAAAAACCTCAAATTCCTGCAGACTAACCCATCCTGGAGCAACAACGATTGTCTTGTACGTTTGCCCGTCACGCGGGTCCTTGAACTCTCCATAGGACTTTGTGCTGTTGTAAAGGCTGTCCATATCAAAATAGCTGCTGGTAGGCACGGACGAGGAGCTGGACTCAATATATGGAACATAAAAACCATCCTGGCATACGTACCAGTCTCTCTCATTCGTCTTCGAATTCGTCCTTTGAATCATGTGCCCCTCTTCGGTACAGGCCTTCATCGAAGAAGAACTTGCCCCCGAGCTGCTCGATGTTACAGAAGAACTGCTCTTGGCATCCGTGGACGAGCTTGATTTTGCGGAAGAAGAGCTGTTCGTAGACGAAGACGAAACGCTACTGCTAGACTTGTCATCTTTGCTGCTGCAGGACGAGGGGCTGGATCCTTCGTGGCTATCGCCACTCAGGGTAGCGCCGCTGTCGGAAGATTCCTTCTCCGGCTCAACGAAGCTGCTGCTGTCGTCGTCGCCGCAGGCGACGAACAAAACAGCAGAAAGCAACAACGCAGCAAAATATTTCACAGAAGACCTCCTGGAACCTAAAAATAGTAAAAAGTTCCCCAAACAGGGAACTTTAGGGCTGTCGGCAAGCAACGAGTGCTTTTAAGAAATAACTACAGTTTGCCGAGTTCGCGAAGCATTTTCTCGTACTTGTTGGCACGAGCTTCAGCTTCATCGGCGCGGGCCTTTTCCTTTTCAGCACGAGCCCTTTCTTTTTCAGCAAGGTCTTTCATGTCGTCGATTTCTTCTTGCCATGTCATGTAGCGTATCCTCGTATTGCTGTCGGTTTGGTACCACAAAATATAAAAATGTGTAGTGTGGAATGTGAGATGTGGAATGAATTATCTATTTCGGGAGGTTTTGGTTATTGCGTTTAGCATTCGGACAATTGTTCGGCAAGATGTAACGATACTTTCATATTCCACTGGTTCTAAATATTGAGCTTCATGGAGTAGTTCAAGCCAATACTCCGTCTCTGCAGCCTCCTTCAAAGCAATATACATTTTGGCGATAAAATCAGCCTTGCTTTGTGCGAACTGAGCCTCCTTTACATTCGCCCCAATGCTTGTCCCACTACGAAGTATTTGCTTGCTAAGAATGAATTCCCTTTTGTTTGACACCAAATGACGATATAAACTTATTATCCGCAAAGCAAATGATTTGCTTAACGATTGCACGTTTAATTTTTCATTACACAATTCACACCTCACATTTCACATTGTCAAAAAGCCGGAACGCGTCGGTTTTCGCGAATAGAGAACGGCCCCTATCTTTATATATACACGCTTTTTTAGGGCACTCAACGCAGTTTTCTCGAAAAATTTATTTCTTTTTACAAAGCAAACAAAAAAAAGGAATCACGTTAGTGATTCCCCATCCGTGTGGCCATCAAGTCTTCCTTAGCAGGCATCAAAGGAGATCCCACCTTGGTGGCCATGCGCACTAAGCACTAAAAGTGCTAAGTGCTGTCCGCCCGGCTTACGCCGGGAAGACAGAGAGGGCATTAAATAATTACACCATGGCGGCGCTGAAGTCGGCCTTGGTGCAGAGGGTTTCCTTGCCTTCGGCGTCAACGGTCAGGAGTTCGCCGCTGTACTTGTAAATGCCGTGGCGGGCCATGATGAGCTTGGCCTTCAGAACGATTTCGGCCTTCGGGATCACCGGAGCGCGGAAACGGCAGTTTTCGACCCCCATGAATGCCGGGCGCTTGCCTGTGGTTTCGGCTTCGCGACCGATCATGGTGAGGAGCGTGGCAGCCTGGGCCATGGATTCAATCTGAATCACGCCGGGGAGCACCGGATTGCCTGGGAAATGTCCCTTGAGGAATCCTTCTTCGCCGGTCAAGTGCCACTTGGCAACGATTTCCATGTTTTCAGCATCGAGGGAGAGGATTTCATCGACAAAGGCAAACGGGGCCTTCTGCGGAAGCACGCTGTGGACGACTTCGGCATCGTAGAGGATTCCATCGACGTTAGACTTGGGTAAAGATTCCAGCATTGACATAAGGAATGATTTTCTCCATTATTTGCCGGTGGGACACGTGCCCACCGTTGGTGATTTCGATTCTGACCCTCGGAAGGGCCGGACAGATAAAACTCAGGTCTCCAATCAAATCTAGTATTTTATGCATCGCAGGTTCGTTTGCGATGCGGAATTTGGGCGAACAGGCGCTGTTTTGAGCCGCGCAATCCCCCGCTGCGAGCAGGAGTCCGCAAGATTCATCGACTCCGGCGAGGAGCCCTGCCGCACGGGCGCGTTCCAGTTCCACCTGGTGAATGAAGGTGCGCGCCATGAAAATTTGGTACAAGTTCTCGGGCGAATAAATGGAGACGGACGCCGCCGACTTAAGGTCGTAACCGTCGCGGGCGGTATTGCGATCGAGCACGTATTCGACTTCGAAAGTTTCCGCCGGCGTAATGCGGACATGACCGTAGACCGCAGCATCGCTACCCAAGTCCCACTCGGCATGCACAGGAGCATCGAAAAAGACCAGCTCTTCGGGCGCTCCGCAGAATTTTCGCATTTCACAGAAGAACGGAATCGCAGAACCGTCCATCATCGGGACTTCGGGCTTAGTCGCATCAGTGAGCCGCACGTTAAAGCGCCGGTGCGGCCACATCAGGAACACGGGTGCCAAATGCTCCGGCGAAAGCAACTGCAGCGAAGACTTCCCCGCCGAGTCCTTCAACCTATAACCGGCGGTACGCTTCGCAAAAAATTCAAGTTCTTCAAAACAATGACACGCGTCGCTGCGATAAAAAAGCTTTTCGCCCACATACCACGCCACAAAAGGAACCTTCTGCGGATCCTTTTCCAGCGGCTCGACAGAAACCGATGTCGAACCAAAGCTTAAGCTGGGGGATTTAAATTCACACTCATTACTCATTACGAGCTACAAAATAGCAAATAAAAACAAATAGCCTCGAGTCTCAGCCTACTAGATCCTTCGACGGAGTTTACCCTGAGCTTGTCGAAGGGCCAGGATGACACTCAAACAATGTGAAATGACAAATGAGAAATGTGAAATAAATAATCTCTCATCACACATTTCACATTACACATCCCTAATCACTGTCTACTTCAATTTTTTTTTCGCCATGACGCGGAGTTCGACCATTTGACGACGCCAGATTTCGATGTCAATCGCAGGGAACCCAGCAACGGTCTTGCCCGCAGGCACGCTCTTGGTCACGCCCGCTTTCGCGGTCACAATCGCATTCTTGCCCACGGTCAAGTGCCCCGCGGCCTTGGCACCGCCCGCGAACTGTACGCCGTCTTCGAGAATCGTCGTGCCGCCGAGCGCCGTCTGCGAGGCCATGTAAATGTTGTTGCCTAAAACGCAGTTGTGCGCAATCTGCACCATGGAATCCAAGTGGCAATTGTCGCCGATGGTCGTCGGCGAAATGAATCCCGCCGCCACGACCGTATTCGCACCAAAGCTACAGCGGTTCCCGATGCGTACGCCCGCAAAATGCGGCACCATGCGGCGCTCGCCTTCGTGCTCGTAAAATCCGAAGCCGCGGCTACCGACGACCACACCCGCCTGAAAAATGCAACCCTCGCCCACAATAACATTCGGGTAAATGGTCACGTTCGATTCCAGACGGCAGCCTCGCCCGATACTTGCACCGCGCATTACCACGCAGCCGGGCCCGACAAAGCAACCTTCGTCGACAAAGCCTTCCACAACTGCCGTCGGGTGAATCCACGGGCCGGTTTCGCCATAGCCCACGCCCATGTAGTCGCGGTCAAAATGCACACCCGATTCCATATTGTCATTAAAGCCATTGCCCTCGAAACGTTCCAGGAACTTGACCATGGCATGGTAAGGTTCTTTGACGGCGACAATGTTCTTTGCGTTCGGAAAAATCTCGGCGAACGAAACCTCGCCCGATTGCACCGCTGCAGAAGGCACAAACAAGAGGCCGGCAGCCGTCTTTTTCAAATCATCGTTCGAAGGACCGTTTGCATGCGTCACACTCTCGACGCGACCCACCCAGAAACTCACGTCGTTTTCTTGAGCCTGCGTCAGTGCAGCAAAGCCTGTTAAAGTAACCTCTGGCGACTCGCGCAAGACGCAACATTCAATTTGACATATGTTTTGCAGGTAATCGACAATGTCTGAGGCGCGAACGGAGAACATTATTCCCCCAGCGCCATAATCTGCACCTTGCAGGCAAAGTCAATGTCTACATGGCCGCCAAGTTTACCGCTCAGGTCTTCGCCATCGAGCTGCAAAAATTCGTCTTCGGCAAATTCCAGTTTAATCGATTTCGCCTTGCGAGTCTTGATGAAATATTTTTTGACTAGGTTTCCGATTACCGGCAAGTTCCCGACCGCAATAGCCAGCAAGAACCTGAACATGTTAGGCACGCATACGATTTCGAGCAGGCCGTCTGCCATATCGGACTTGTAGAACGGATTCGTGCCGCTTGCAAAGCTCGGGATATTGCCCACAATCACGGTGCGGTGGCCGTCCAGAATTTTTTGCCAGCTGCGGCCCTCGGCATCTACAAACGAAAGCTTACCCTTTTTAAGATGGTAAGAGCGGTCCGCAAAGAAACTCTTCACGTAATGCAGTTTGTTCACCAGCACGGAATTCGAATTGAATTCGCCGTTCGCGCGGGCTCGATTGAAATCGTGAGCGATTCGGGCATCGATACCGCCCGAAAAATAGTTGGCAAAGGCAAGTTTCCCGTTCACCTTCCAGATATCGAAGGGGCGCGCCTTGGCTTGCAGCAAGCGACGCACCAGGAACAAGAGTCCCTTGTCTACATAGGGCTTGTAAAGGTTCAGCACGCGCGCAAGGTCGTTGCCAGTACCCAGCGGGATCAGGCCGATTTTCACGGACTTCGCGTATTCCGAAGAGACCATGACCGAAAGGACAGAAGACACGGTGCCATCGCCACCGACGGCCACCAGTTTTTCGGTATTGGCAAGAGCGTCCCTGATCTGATTGTCTAACCCATCGATATTGGTAAATTCGGCCTTCCATTGGTCTTCCGTATAATTCAAAGAAGACATGATTTCGGGCAAATACTGGTGAATCACCTTGCCCTGGCCGCCGCCACTAATCGGATTAATGAGAAAGACAAACTTATACATCACAGCTAAAATATAATTATATAAAGGATCAAGTCTAAAGCAAAGTTTTTTGTAGCAAAAAAGCGTTAAGAGTTTCTCAACTCTTCTTTAATGACCAAATAATGCTCCGCATTTTCATGGAATTTGCGGATTTCGTCTTCGGTCAGTTCTCGCACCACATGGGCCGGAGCACCCACAATCAAGCTGCGTTCCGGGAATTCCTTGTTTTGCGTCACCACGGCACCGGCAGCCACCACGCTGTTCGACTTGATGTGTACGCCGTCCATGAGGATTGCACCCATGCCAATCAACACGTGGTCGTCTACATCGCAAGCATGCAAAATGGCATTATGGCCCACGGTCACGTCGTCGCCCACATGCACGCCGACTCCTGTCGAAAGATGCACGGTCACATTATCCTGGATATTGGTTCGCTTGCCAATGCGAATTTCGGCGAGGTCTGCACGGATAACCGTATTGTAAAAAACAGACGAATCGTCGCCAATTTCTACATCGCCAATGACTTTGGCACCTTCCGCGATAAACACGCGTTCGCCAAGAATGGGCTTTTTACCTTTGTATTCAATCAAACTAGCCATAATTACAATTTATAAAAAAGTAGGCAGTAGACAGTAGGAAGTAGACAGTTTTTTATGGATAGAATCATTTGACTCGCTACAATGGTATAAATTAAGCGACTTTAGGCCTAAGACGTACGAGTAAAAATTATATTGTTCCACATGTCAGATTTCTTACAAAACATATTTGATGCGCAGGGTGAAAACCGCTGGAAAATTGCACAATCAAGCGTGAAGGAACGAATCGCCAAGTTGGTTAAACTCCGCAAGGTCATTGTGGCCCGACAGCAGGAATTTTATGATGCCGTATGGACCGATTTCCACAAGCCGAAAACCGAAGCCTGGCTTACCGAAGTCTACCCTGCCCTGCAAGAAATCGACCACACCGTGAACTACTTGCCCAACTGGGTCGAAGATAAAGACGGTAGCTTTAGTTTTCTGTTCCCGTTGAATTCAAGCGTGAGCCATTTTGAGCCCAAGGGCCGCGTGCTGATTATGGCACCGTGGAATTACCCGTTCTTGCTTTTTATTTCGCCGGTCGTCGCAGCCGTCGCTGCCGGCAATGTGGTGATAGCAAAGCCGAGCCACAAGACGCCTCATGTAGCGGCATTTCTTGAATCGCTGATTTCTGACGTTTTCCCGCAAAACGAAGTCGCCGTTGTGCAGGGCGCAGGTGCCGAAATTGGCGACCAGTTGCTCGCCCTCCCCTTCGATCATGTATTCTTTACGGGTAGCCCGAACGTGGGCGCCCATGTGGCAGAACAAGCGGCAAAAATTCATGCCAGCGTGACGCTTGAACTCGGCGGAAAATCGCCGGCAATCGTTCTAGATGACGTGAACATCAAGGATGCCGCGAAGAAAATCGCCTGGGGCAAGTGCCTGAACGCAGGCCAAACCTGCATCGCTCCCGACTACATGCTTTGCCCGCAACGTTTAATGCAGCCGCTCGCCGAAGCCGTTGCAAACAACATAAAGAAAATGTACGGCGAAACCGAAGACGCCCGCCGGAACTCCGAGATTTTTGTACACATCGTTGAAAGCCGCACCGTCGAGCGCCACCAAGCGCTCGTCAAAGACGCCTTGGATAACGGAGCAAGCGCCGTCATGGGCGCGCAATTCAACCCCGAAGACATCGAAAACCGCTACACGCCCGCGACCGTGCTGACCGATGTCACCCCCGACATGCGCATTATGGAATCCGAAATTTTCGGACCGATTCTCCCGATAATTGCCTACGAAAATCTCGACGAGGCGATTCAATTCGTGCAGAACCGCCCGAAGCCGCTAGCGCTGTACATTTTCGGAAAGTCCGAAGCGAAAATCAACGAAGTGATCGCCCGTACTACCTCGGGCTCGACTTGCGTGAACCACTGCATTTTGCAAATTGAAAATCTGTCGGTTCCTTTTGGCGGTGTCGGCATGAGTGGCACCGGCAATTACCACGGAATTTACGGATTCAAGACGTTCAGCCACGAGCGCAACGTGATGCGACAAGGCGCATTAGACACCATGACATTCCTTTACCCGCCGTACCACAAAGACAACGAAAAAAAACTGCGTGCAAGAATTCAGAATTTGGTCAAGAAAATATTATAATGTGTAATGTGTGATGAGTGATGAATCATTTCACATTCCTCATTCCACATTTCACATTAAGCACGGTCTAGTGTCCGACGTAAAGTTTCTTCATTTCGTCGGAGATAGCCATGGGGCGGCCGCGTTTCATGTCGACAAGCACCCACTGGGTTTCCGATTCGAAAATCACCTTGCCGTCAGAGACGCGTTCAAAGCGGCACTTGCGTAAGCTTGCCACTTTACCGTAGGCGGCGACCCACGTGGTGCCACGGATTTCGTCACCCAAGAACGCCTGGTTCTTGTATTCCACGTGCTGCACGTGAATCATCCAGCCGGCACCCAGTTCACGCATCAAGGCTGTGCCGCCCACCTGCTCCGAATGAGCAATGGCGATATCCTGAATCCACTGCACCGACCATACGTTATTGAAATGATGATTGTCGTCAATCATTTCGGGCGTCACCTTGAACACCTGCGTAAATTGCATCGGGTCAACCGTTTCTTCCATCGCAATCGCCATAAATACCTACTCGTCTGCTAAATTCTTGATCAAGTTCGGGAGCGCAAGTTCAAACTTGACTCCATACCAGTGAGACTTGTCTTCATAAGTCTTTTCGATGCATTCCAGCACAAAGTCGGCCGCAATCCGGGCCGCATCGACCATAGGACGACCGCGGAGCATGGCTCCTACAAAAGCCGAGGCATAGCAGTCGCCTGTGCCGTTAAAGCCCTTGGTAATTTTCTTGTGCTCGTAGTAATTGAATTCCTTGCCGTCGTAAAGCATGACGCCCGTATAATCCGGACGGAATCCGACACCGGTCAGCACCACCGACTTGGTGCCCAGTTCGCAGAGTTTTTTGCAAAGTAGTTCGACCGTTTCGCGGTCAATATTTTCGCTGTACTCCGTATCCGTGAGCATGCAAGCTTCGGTCATGTTCGGGAGCAAAACATCGGCATGGGCGCACAAATCCCTCATGGCATCGACAAATTCCATATTGAAGCCGGGGTAAAGCGCCCCGTTGTCGGCCATGGCAGGGTCGACCACCCGAATCGCACCATCGACACCGTTCGTGTCCATGATGTGCTTGACCATGTTAATTTGCTCGATTGAACCCAGATAACCGGTATAGAACGCATCGAAGCGAATATCAGCCACGCGCCAGTGTTCGCTAATCGGCAACATTTCTTTAGTCAAGTCCTGGAAAGTCCAGCCTGTAAAGCCACCCGTATGGGTCGAAAGAATCGCCGACGGCAACACCGCCGTCTCTACACCGCACGCAGAAATAATCGGCAGTGCCACCGTGAGGGAGCACTGTCCAAAGCACGAAATATCTTGAATCGTAAGGACTCGCCTGTACATGCCCCAAATATAGAATTGCAAAGCCTCATTTTTTTTGATTAAGTTATATTTACGACATTACAACAAGGTGTTTTGGGTCCTCCTTGGTCTGGACCAATTACAGGAGTTTTGTATGGAATGGAATGATTTTACGAGCCTTACGTCAGAAGACATGCGTGCCATTTGGGATTTCAATACCAAAGACCCGTTCTCGATTTTAGGTTTGCATCCGCTGAACACGGACCGCGGCGTCAAGACGGTAATTCGCGCCTACCAGCCGCAGGCAAGCTTTATTCGAGGTGAATCTTGCGACGGCGAGTTCGAGTTCGACTTCATGAAACTTGGCAACACGGGATTTTTTGAAGCCATTCTGGACAAGGAATACGAACCTTTCTTTTACAACTTGATTATCAAGCAGGACGACGGCAACGAATACACGCTCACCGATCCGTATGCATTCCTCCCTGTACTTAGCGACTTTGACCGCCACCTGATTTCGAGCGGCACGCACTACGAACTGTACCGCAAGCTGGGCGCAAACCTTGTAGAACACCAGGGCTTTAAAGGCGTACACTTTGCCGTTTGGGCTCCGAACGCCCGCGCGGTCTCCGTGGTCGGTAGCTTTAACAGCTGGGACGGTCGCCGCAACCAGATGCGCATGCTTGGCTCTACCGGCATTTGGGAAATCTTCATTCCGAACATTGGCGAAGGCGAACTCTACCGCTACGAGATTCACGGCGCCGACGGCAACCTGCACGTTAAAGTGGACCCGCTCGCAAAACTCAGCGAAGTTCGCCCGGCAACCGCCTCCATTACCACGCACCTCGACGGCTACGAATGGGGCGACGACCTTTACATGTCTACACATTGGGCAACCAAGGTCTTCGGTTCGCCCATGAACATTTACGAAGTCCACGCCGGTTCCTGGCGCCGCGACCCCGCGAATCCGGACCGCTTCTTGAACTGGGACGAACTTGCCGAAAACTTGATTCCGTACCTCAAGGAAATGGGCTACACCCACGTGGAATTCTTGCCGCTCGCCGAACACCCGCTCGACGAATCCTGGGGCTACCAGGTGACCGGTTACTACTCCCCCACAAGCCGTTACGGCACACCGGACCAGTTTAGACACTTCGTGGACCTTTGCCACCAGAACGAAATCGGCGTGATTGTGGACTGGGTTCCGGCTCACTTCCCCAAAGACGCCCACGCTCTCGGACGTTTCGACGGCACCGCCTGTTACGAACATGCCGACCCGCGCCAGGGCGAACACCCGCACTGGGGTACCTACATCTTTAACCTGGGCCGCAACGAAGTCAAGAACTTCTTGATTGCAAACGCCATGTACTGGCTCAAGGAATTCCACTGCGACGGCCTGCGCGTTGACGCCGTGGCCTCAATGCTTTACCTCGACTACGGTAAGGGCCCCGGCCAGTGGGTACCGAACAAGGACGGCGGCAACATCAACTACGACACGCTCGAATTCCTGAAGCACCTGAACAGCATCATGGGCCGCCTCACGCCGCATGCGATTTTGATTGCCGAAGAATCCACCAGTTTTCCCTCTATCACGCGCCCGCCTGAACAGGGCGGCCTCGGCTTCCACTACAAGTGGAACATGGGCTGGATGAACGACTTCCTCAGCTACATTCAGCATGAACCGATTCACCGCAAGTACCACCACAACCAGCTGACCTTCAGCATGGTGTACGCTTACAGCGAAAACTTCATCCAGGTGTTCAGCCACGACGAAGTGGTGCACGGCAAGGGCTCTATGCTCGGCAAGATGCCTGGCGATAACTGGCAGAAGTTTGCAAACCTCCGCCTCACCTACGCTTTCCAGTATGCGCACCCGGGCAAGAAACTCAACTTCATGGGCAACGAGTTCGGGCAGTTCCGCGAATGGAACGAGAAGCGTTCGCTTGACTGGCACCTCATCAGCTGGGATAGCCACGGCAAGCTCCTGCAGATGATGAAGGTTTTGAACCACCTGTACAAGGAAAACGCCCCGTTCTGGGAAATCGACCATTACTACACCGGTTTCGAATGGATCTGGTGCGACGACGCCGATAATTCCATCGTGAGCTTTGTGCGCAAGGACGACCACGGAAACCAGATTCTGTGCGTGTTCAACTTCACGCCGGTGGTCCGCAACGACTACCGCCTGGGCGCTCCGACCCGCGGCAAGTGGAAGGAAATCTTCAATACCGATGCAAGCATGTTCGGCGGCTCTAACGTAGGTAACTTCGGCGAAGTCTGGACGCAGGACATTCCGTGGCAGAACCGCCAGTGGAGCCTGAATATCAAGCTCCCGCCGCTTGCAGCCGTGTACTTCAGGCTGGAAAGATAGGTTTCAAGCCCAGAAAGCTCAGAAAAAAAAGAATTGTACAGGCTAAAACGATTCTTCAAGTCGATTTAGCCTGTATTTTTTTGCTTTTTTCTAAAAAATTACTTTGTCTACAAACACGTTGTACCGGCCAGATATCATTTATGAATGAGTTTAGCCTGTACAAAGACGCTTCAAAGCTCTTTTTTATCAATAATTTGTATAAAAAGTACAGGCTAAACGCAATAAGTCGCTTAATTAAGCCTGTACAAGACACCAAAACATTCTTTTCTTGACATAAATGTACAGGCCAAAAAAAACAAAAACGTGAATTAGCCTGTACGTAGCAATTTTCAATGGCATAAAAGAACTCCCACACAAATACAAAAAGGGCCGCATTGCTGCGGTCCCTTTTTTCGCTTTTAAGCGAGAATTATTCCACCGTGATGAGGGTGACGGTGCGCTTGCCGACCTTGATCGGCTTGCTCACGTCAACACCCTTCTTGGCCTTCTTGGACGGATCGTTTGCCCAGCCTTCCTTCAGCTTTTCGGTGCTGCGGTCGAGAGTCTGGACAGTGGCCTTGCCCTTGAAGCCAGGAATGTTCAACTTGAGTTCGTAGTCGCTGTACGGGCTCTTGTTGATCACGAGGAGGCTCTTCTTCTTGCCGTTTTCGGTGTAGTAGGTCGTAATGAGCGATTCCTTGTCACCGGAGATTTCGGTCTTGAGGAGCTTGCCGCGGAGAGCGTCAGAGGCCATCTGGAATGCCCAGTAGCTCGGACGCGGGCAGTTCATGCATTCTTCTGCAGAACGAGTCAGGTAACCGTAGTCACCGCCTTCCGGAGTGATGTCGTTGTGGATATCCCAGTACTGTGCGTTGTCCACGTTTTCGGTGGCCAACATTGCGAGGTAATCAGCAACGAACAGACCGTTTTCGAGAGCGATGGTCTGCGGACCCGGGTTGAAGTCCACGGAGTTCCATTCGGTGAGCCAGAGTTCGATCTTCTTGTCCTTCTTGAAATGGCTAGTCCACTTGTCCACAACCTTATGGAGACGGCTGTAGATAGGAACGAGGTCCTGCGGAGCAGAGAGGAGTGCGAAGTCGTTTTCTTCACCGAAGTGCTGCGGATAGTGGTGAACAATGAGACCGTCGGCAATGTCGCCGGTTTCCTTGAGCACGTTGTCGTTCCACTGGCCATCGAGCACGCCGAGCACGGCCACCTTAATGGTCGGGTCAACCTTCTTCATGGCTTCGATGAACTTACGGGCGCGCTTACCATAAATGGTACCGCCGTCCTTACCATACTTTTCATAGTACGGGTGCCAGTTACCATAGACTTCGTTACCGATTTCCCAGTAAACGATGCCGGCCTTCTTGTCGATGTTCGTGTGCTTCACCCAAGCGGCGGCTTCCTGTTCGGTGCCGGAACCGAAGTTCACAGTGAACATGGCGTTAGAACCAGTCTTCTTCAACCAAGCGAGGAATTCGTCGGTATCGACCATCCAGTCGTGGTTGTCGAGAATTTCCTTCCAGTGGTCGTCATCGGCACGGAGACCACCCGGGTAACGGATGATGCCGTGGTTGATGCGCTTGGCGTATTCAGCAGTCTGAACCTTGAACTTCGGATTGTCGAGCATGTCGCCATCCCAAAGTGCAGCGTTGATACCGAAGAGGCCGCCCGAGATGTTCGGGTTGATCACGTCGCCGGTACCCTTGACTTCAACCTTCACGAGAGCCGGACGGGCTGCAGCCTTGACTTCCTTCTGGTTGGTGAGCTTGATGTTGTCAATTTCGAAGCTACCGTTAGAACCTTCTCCACCCGGTTTGAAGTCGAGAGAGACAACGCCCTTGAGGTCGAACTGACCGTTTTCCTTGGCGTTAGGCGGCTGGTAGTACGGGAACTTGGAGAAGGTGCGGAACGGCACGATCACCGTGGTGCGACCGCGAGGTACACCGGTGTTGGAAACGAAGAGTTCGTTTCCGGCGTCGCCGATCTGAACCGTAATGGACTGCCATGCACGTTCGGAGTAAACGTCGAACATGATGCCCCAGTGGTTCGTCCAGTCACGCTGCTTGGCGTCGTGAGCGGCAGTGTTCTTGGTGAAGTCAAGAACGAAGTCCACCCAGTCGGACATTTCGAAGTGCTTGATGTAAAGGCTGTTGCCGTCGAGCTTGGAGCTCTTGTACGGCATTTCGATTTCGGCCTTGGACTTCGGACCGAAAGACGGTTCCCACTTGTCCTTGGCGAACTTGCCTTCGAAGTCAGAAATCACGACATCCGGAGCCTTGGACTTCCAGTTATCCCACTTGATATCCGGGTCAACCCAGTCGATATTTTCGGTGAAGGTAATCTGGTCCACAAAGATGGTCACAGGAGCCGGCTTGCCCGGTTCGCCCTGGTTTTCACCCTTGCCCACAGAGAAACGGATTTCCTGAATCTTGTTCCACTGCACGTCCTTGGCAACTTCGGCCTGCTTGTTAGCGTCCCAAGCCTTACCCTTGTCGCCGAACTTCTTCAGAGGAATCTTGACGAGCTTCCAGTCCTTGCTGACCTTGGAGCCTTCGATCCAGTCGTTCAGGCTGATCTTGGTCTGGCTCTTGATGTCATTACCCTGGTTGTCGAGGATACCCACGTAGACCTTTTCGCCACCGAGCTTACCCTTGATCCAGAAGTAGAGACCGCCCTTGTTACGCACCTTGGAGAGGTCAATGAACTTGCCTTCGCCAAGAGAGTAGGTCACGCCGGACCAGTCGTTGTTATCGATGTACAGGGCGAGCACATTCGGGTTGCCCTGAGTCTTGGAATCAGCTTCGCGCTGGGCAGAGAGACCACCGTAGCTGTAGCTGAAGCCCTTGAGCTGGTTATCGTAGAACGTACCGTTCTTGACAGGCTTAGCCTTGCCGTCGAGCTTTTCGGGGTTCTTCGGGCCGTCAATGACGTCGTTGTTTTCATCCCAGTAGACAACCTTCTTCTTCGGAGCGGCCTTCTTGTTGCCCTTCACGATTTCGATGTTGTCGACCCAGATTTCAAAGTCAGAAGCGCCGCTCTTGTCGATAGAGAAGCGAATTTCTGCAATCTTGTCCCAGTCGATACGGGCCGGGAATTCGGACTTACGGGTGTTGTCCCAGTACAAGCCACGGTCCGGGAAGTCCACGAGAGGAATGGAAACCTTCTTCCAATCCGTCGTCACGGCACCGCCCTGGATGTACTTGTTCATCGGGAGAACGACCTGAGTCTTCTTGCCGTCAGAAACTTCTTCGTCCAAAAGGCCGACCTTAACGGCTTCGCCACCCTTCTTGCCCTTGATCATGAATTCGAGCTTGGAGTCGAGCATGAACTTATTGAGGTCGAAGGTTTCGTTGTACAAGCAAACAGAAGCGCCCGAATATTCGCTCGGGTCGAGCTTGATGTTCAAGGCTGCCTTAGACTTGTAGCCGCCGTCCTTAGTAATGGTGATACCTTTGCTCTTGCCGCCGTAAGCGTAGTCAAAGCCCCCCGGACGATACTGTTCGTCGAAGAACTTGTAAGGAACTACACGCGGAGCTTTCGGCTGAGCCATTGTAGCCGTGACACCGAAGCCGAGAAGGGCGACGGTAGCGGCAGTCAATGTACGCTTCATCATATGATCGTGTCCTTTTTTTGTGTTTTTTAGTTTGATTTTGAAATTAAAATTTTCGCGTTCAAAAAGGGAGCACGCGACTTAAAGTCGCGTTTACAGATTGAACCGCTTAAGTAATTACTTGGCTTCCTTCAGGAGCTTTTCAACCAGTTCCGGGCTGAAGCGATCCTGACGCTTGCCGTTGATGTAGAAGTTAGGAGTCCCCTGCACGCCGACTTCGGTACCGAGCTGGAAGTCCTTGTCGATACGGGCATTCATGGCAGAATCGAGAACCATGTCCTTCTTGAACTGTTCAACGTTCAAGCCGACCTGCTTGGCCACTTCGACATAGATGGAGTCACCGAGTTCGCGGCTATGCGGAGCGAGCGCGTAGCGGTATTCCCAGAACTTGCCCTGCTTGTGTGCTGCGATAGAAGAGGCTGCTGCAGAGCGGGCGTTGGAGTGGAAGCTGAGCGGGAAGTGCTTGTACACGAACTTGATCTTGTCCGGATACTTTTCGTTGAGTTCCTTCATGACCGGAGCGATGCGGGAGCAGTACGGGCACTGGAATTCGGTAAATTCAACAATCGTGAGCTTCGGGTTCTTGGTGTTGCCAAAGACCGGGCTGTCTTCGTCGGGAATGTCCCAGACCTTGTTGTCCGCTTCCATTTCGGCGCGGGCCTGTTCCAGGGAGATGCCACGCTTGTCGAGAGCGTACTTGATGATTTCGAATTCTTCCTTGACCTGCTTGAAATCCTTTTCGAGGTTGTCAAGCCTAGCCTGCTGGTTGAACGAACCGCCGGCGGAAGCCTGATTGCAGGCAACGAGACCAGCGAAACATACTGCGAGAGCAACAATGGGGAGACGTTTCATGTTTTTCCTTTTTGATGTTAAAAAATCTGGGCAAGCACAATACTCGCCTATGTAAGGGAAATATATAAAAAGTAGGAAGTAGGCAGTAGGAAGTTGGAAGTAGGAAGTGGTTAGGAATGTATAATGTGAGATGAAAGTTGAGTCATCTCCAAAGAAGATAATTCAACTAAGTTTTAGGGATTATGATTTAGAGTCCATAAACGTAAAACAAAATAAACAAAAAATGTGACGAGAAATGTGAAATTAGTCATTCCACATTCCACACTTCACATTAAACATTTCTACTACCCTTGCGAGGTGGCAGCGAATGTCAGCTTTTCGTAGTTCTTGATGGCAAGGTTCAAGCGGTATTCATTCGGGAACAGGCAAACGAGGTTGCGTTCCTTGTCCATCATGCAATCCATCGCATATTCTTCGGCGAACTTGGCCACATCGGCTTCGGGGCCCGACACCCAGCGGATTCCGTGAGCGGGCACGCGGTCCAGCGACACGTCGGCACCATATTCGCTCTGCAGGCGGAACTTGAGCACGTCGAACTGCAACTCGCCCACCACGCCAATCACAGGAATAGCGGACTTGAGCGGTTCGTACAGCTGAGTTGCGCCTTCTTCGCTCAATTCGGCAAGGCCCTTCGCCATCTGCTTAGACTTAAGCGGGTTCAAAAGCGTTACGCGGGCGAAGTGTTCCGGAGCAAAATCCGGGATGCCGGTAAAGTTGATTTTTTCGCCGTCGGTCAAGGTATCGCCGATACGGAACAGTCCCGGGTCGTTAATACCCACGATATCGCCCGCCCAGGCGTGGTCGATAACTTCCTTGTCTTTCGCGAGGAAGGCGGTCGGGGCGGCCAGGCGGATTTCGCGGCCTGTGCGCACGTGGTAAACCTTTTCGCCACGGGTAAAGCTGCCCGAGCAAATGCGCAGGAATGCCGTACGGTCGCGGTGCTTGGGGTCCATGTTGGCCTGAATCTTGAACACGAACGCGCTGAAGGCATCTTCGTCGGGGCTCACCGGGCGCTTGTCGGTTTCGCGCACCATCGGAGGCGGCGCAAGCTTTGCAAAAGCGTTCAACAGCTGACGCACGCCGAAATTGTTCACCGCAGAACCGAAGAACACGGGGCACATTTCGCCCTTCAAGAACTTTTCGTGGTCGAACGGGTCCATGGCGCCAGTCACCATTTCATATTCTTCCTTGAACTGAGCGACCCAGTTTTCGCCGCACATTTCCACGAGGCGCGGATCGTCGGGGCCTTCCATCTGGATGATTTCCTGATGGCCTTCTTCCTTATTGAAGGTGTGGAAGGTATTTTCGGCAATAGAATACACACCCTTGAACAGCTTACCCACGCCAATGGGGAGCGTAAAGGGGGCGACCTTGATTTTCAAGATGCTTTCAATTTCGTCGAGCAAGTCGAGCACGTGGCGGCCATCCAAGTCCATCTTGTTGATGAACGTGATGATCGGCGTATGGCGCATGCGGCACACGTCCATGAGCTTGATGGTCTGCTTTTCCACACCGTTCACGCTATCGATAAGCACGAGGGCGGCATCCACGGCGGTGAGGGCGCGGTAGGTGTCTTCGCAGAAGTCCTGGTGCCCCGGGGTATCAACCAGGTTGAACATGCAACCTTCGAACGGGAAATTCAGCACGGAACTCGAAACCGAAATACCGCGCTGCTGTTCAATCTTCATCCAGTCACTCACCGTGTAGCTGCGGTTCGCCTTGGCGCGCACGTGACCCGCTTCGCGGATGACGTTTCCGTACCAGAGGAACTTTTCGGTGATGGTGGTTTTACCTGCGTCAGGGTGGCTGACAATGGCAAAAGTGCGGCGTTTTTCGATTTCGGAATTCATGGCGCCAAATATAGAATAATGTTAATCAATTAAACAATGCTGATTCTGGCTCAAGGCCGGAATGACTTGCAGGCAAAAAAAGAAAAACCGCCTCGGGGTGAGACGGTTTTAAGTGGATGATGCAGGGGTCGAACCTGCGACCCGCTGATTAAGAGTCAGCTGCTCTACCAACTGAGCTAATCATCCATTGTCGCTTAGGACGCGCACAATAATAGAATTAAAATGGTCCGCTGTCAAGGGGTGAAAACGCAATTTTTCAAAAAAATTTCCCATTTTTCAGAGCCGAGCGGTCATCTGTGAGCCACAAGCGACTCGTATTAACGAGTCGTGTTGGCGAGAGCGAGGCGATATCACAATTTTATTTAAGCGATAGAGCCGAGCGGTTTTTTATCTATGATGGTACGGGTGGTTCTGCATGACCATCTGGACTCGGTAAAGCTGTTCCGCGAATAGTACGCGGGCGTGGTCATGGGTAAAAGTCAGCGGCGAAAGCGACAGGAGCAAGTCGGCGGTCTTTTTCAGATTCTCGTCGATGCCGTACGCCGACCCGATCAAAAACACGATATTCCCCGGAAAACGGTCACGCAAGGTGTCCGACAGCTTGACCGTGTCCATCAGCTTGCCTTCTTCAGACAAAATAACGCGCTTGTATTCCGACTTCGGGAATTTCTTGTCGAACAGGGCCGCCTCTTGGGCCAGCGCCTGCACGCGGTCGTCTATCTTGGATTCCTTGAGTTCCACGACTTCGAGCGGGAACACTCCCCCACGCAAACGCTTCGCATACTTGTCGACCTCGTCGGCAATAAACGGCGAACCCGCCTTACCAAAAACTGCTAGAACCCATTTCATTGTTTAGTAGGAAGTTAGAAGTAGGAAGTTGGAAGTTGGAAGTTTTATGTTTAAGAGTAAAAGTAGGAAGATCCTGTCTACCGTCTACTTCCTACTGTCTACTATTTACCTGCCCACACTGAGGCGGTCGATGAGGAAACTTGGCATACCCGCTTTTTTCATGCGTTCCTGCGTCTGGTACACGTCGTAGTCCACGCGAATCAGGCGCACGCACTTGGTCTCGGTATCGAGCAGGCACCAGCAAGAACGCGGGTCGCGGTCGCGCGGCTGGCCTACGCTGCCCACGTTCACCAGCAGGCGTTCCGTGTCCTCGATAGTGTATTCGTATTCGTCCAGAATCTTGGGGATGGCGTTCGGGCGACTCGCCACAATCACCGGACTGTGCGTATGGCCCACAAAGCAGTAGCGGCCCTTGAAATGTTCAAAGGCGTCGAGGGCGTCTTCGAGCTCGGTCACGTACACCCAGTCCGCGGGCGAAAGCGGAGAGGCATGCACAAAGCAAATATCGTTTTCTTCGCAAATGTACGGGAGCGTCCTCAAGAACGAGACGGATTCGTCGGACAAATGATTCTGGGTCCATTCAATCGCCTGCTTGGCATACGGGTTGAACCCGGCGCTGGACTCGTGCTTGATCGCCACGCTGTCGTGGTTGCCGATAATGCAAATGTCCATATTTTCGCGAGCAAGACGAACGCATTCGTCCGGATCGGCACCATAACCCACTAAATCACCAAGACAAACTTTCCTTTCGACGTTGTTGTCTTTCATAGAAGCAATGACCGCTTCAAAGGCAACCGCATTCGAATGGATATCAGAACAAATACCGTATAGCATGGCTGTAATATAGTAATAAAACGAGTTTTGCTTTAATACAAAAATAATATCAAGCGCCCTACTCCCCCCAATCACGCACCTCCGCCCCGTTATAAAAATTTTACAAGTAGGAATGGTATCCAAAAGCGTCAAATAAGCGTGTATAGAAGAGGGACTCCCCCTATAAAAATGTTTAACCATTGCAGGATATAAAAATATATCCTATATTTAAAGGAGGCTACATGCCCAATTTGCTCACTATTTTCGGCCTAAGGTTTTTCTTCTATTCTCGAGAACACGAACCCGTTCATGTCCATGTAGAAAGCAACGAAGGTCTTGCAAAGTTTGAAATTCAAGGAGGAATTGTTAAACTTGTAGACAGCAAGGGAATGAGACACAATGAATTGAAACTCGCAGAATCGATTGTAGAAGAAAACAAGGAACATTTTGAAAATGAATGGGTCAAGTATTTTAAAAATCTGGAGTAACAATGTACCGTGAAGACATTGAAAAAATTGAACCGGTAAACGAAGGGCTACGCCTTACCGCAAAAGACGGGCGTACTGCAACACTATTTTTTGCAATGTTCGACCGTTTAAAACAGGCTTCTCCCGAACAGAGGCTTGATTTTAGAATGTCCTTTGGCGGACTCCGATGGGAATCCCTTGACGAGGATATTTCTTACGACTCCATTTTCGAACCTGAAAATTTTCCGCTTAGACTATCTACCGCACTAAGGCCCTTAAACATGTCAGAAGTCGCCCGCAGACTAGGGATTCAGCAATCCCTTATGGCCGCATATATGAACGGTTCAAAGCACCCATCACCAGAACGTCAAAAAATGATTTGTGACGAAATCCATAAAATCGGTCGAGAGCTGCTAGAAGTCTAGATTAGATTGTCTATATTTGCACATGAGTTTAGTTTGGTGGGATTTTTATAACCGGAGGTCTTCTGTGAAGATTTTTAACGCATTGCGCAAGCGCATAACAGCATCAGCTCAGCCATGTCAGTCTGCAAGCAGCCTGCCGCGGCATTCGCTTCGCATGTTATTGGCTCTGTCCATTCTCCTGGCCCTGCTCGCAGCATGTGGCGATGAATCCTCTTCTTCTGTTTCGCCGGAACCGGGCGACGATTCTTCGTCTTCTGTCATCCCCGCCTCGAGCGGGGATCTCCAATCCTCGTCTTCTCAAAAGAGTTCCGGCAAGGACAAGTCTTCTTCCTCGATTGAAGAGAAATCCTCTAGTTCTGTAAGTGGCAAAAATAGTAGTTCGTCTGTGGTTGAGTTGAGTAGCAGTGGTGAATTCCATCTTTGTGAAAATGGCGATACTTTAATATCAGAGGGCTTAAAGAAAATAACGTATTTTGAATGCGTGAATAATGATTGGGTTGTTAAGTATATCATTCGCAAGGATTCCCTTGATTCTCTCGCTGCAATCGAGAAAAACAAGGAACATCCGAATATGGATAGCTTGTTTGCCGGCTACAAGGGTGAATATTTTGAATTTGAAGATCCGCGTGACAACCGAAAATACAAGTATGTGGAGTTTATTTGGCACTCCGAGGACGGCAAGAGTCGGGATACTTTTTATGTGATGGCTGAAAACTTGAATTATGGCAAAATGGTGTTGGGTGGTACGACAAAGTTTGATGACAAGGTTACTGAGAAATTATGCTACGTAGACGATGAATGGTTCTGCGACAACCATTTTGGCGGTCTTTACTCCTGGGCGGAGGCCATGAATTTGCCGAAGGTTTGTGATTCTGTTGCCGTGGATAGCAATGAAGCCTGTAAGAGTTTTGCCGATGCTGTTAAAAAGGTTAGCGACCCCCGTGTTGTACGCTGGCAAGGCATTTGCCCGGAAGGTTGGCATATTATGACTCAATACGAATGGCAACACACTACAGATAATTCAAGTTATTTGCGCTCTAAAATTCTATGGGAAGAAAACGCCGGCTTGAATGGTTCGGGCATGTCGATTATTCCGACAGGAAATGGGCGTGTTGGTATTCACGAGTATACGTATATGTGGTTACCTGCTGCAGAAGATATTTCTGCCAAAAGTGTTAGCATTTTGGGTGTTGCATCTGAACAGCACACTGTAACATGGAGTAAGGTTGCTTTCCAATCTATCCGTTGCGTAATGGATGCGAACAACACTTTGATTCACTAATAACTTAATCACAAAAATTTTAAACAAAAAATTAGGACGTGAGGGGCATGTCCTAAGGAGGATCTATGTCTAAAAACAAGAAATCTATGAAGAATTCCAAGAATCGCGTTAATAACTACAAAATTGAGAGCCTTGAACCACGCTGAGGCGCAAGCGCCTCCCCTGCGGCTCGGATATGAAAACAGGTGGGCCTGTTTTCGCATCGCTCGCCTTGCCGGTAATGATGATGTGCGCTGATTCGGTCATTGATTTGACCTTGAATGACGCAAATCCATTTCACATTCCACACTCCACATTACAATCCGGGGTTTTTAAGGGGTGTCCCCTTAGGCGAGGGGGTGCTGGAAGACTTGCCTTGGATTCTATCGCTTCGCTCCAGAATGACAGGCTTCGCTCAGGGTGACAACAAGGCAAGGCTGCAAGCAGGGGGAAACTTCCCCCATCTACAAACCGTTCGGCTCTATCGCTTCAAAAAAACTATGACATCGCCTCGCTCCCACCTAAAGGTGGCCATGTACACTAAGGCAACAAGTTGCCAAGTGTCCAAAGGTCGCCTACACGACTCGTTAAGACGAGTCGCTTAAGGCTCACACTAAACCATAAGGCAACATATTTTTATATTGGCACTCCTTCGGAGTGCATATAGTACGGCTCGGATATGAAAACATGCGAGCACGTTTTCGCATCGCTCGCCTTTTGCTATATTTGGGCGCGTATGGAAATGATTCAAGACAAGCTGAAGGTCAGCATTGCCTATTCCTTGAAGGAACGCACCGGAAAGATTCTCGAAGAAGTGCCCGCGAGCTACCCGTTCGTGTACATTCACGGGGCAAACAACATTATTCCGGGGCTTGAAGACGCACTGGAAGGCCGTCACTTGAATGAAAGTTTTAGTGTGGATATTCCGTTTGAACAGGGCTACGGCCCCTACCGTCCCGACTTGGTGATGGAGGTCCCGAAGGACGAACTCCGCGAGGTGGGCGAAATCTGGCTCGGAATGGAGCTCGAGATGTACATGGACGAGGACGTGCGCGAATTCCAGCTACCGGAGACGGCAGACGAGTTCGTGGACGGGCTGAATCTGGACGACGACGAGGAATCCGACGGGATTTACACGATCAAGGAAATCAAGAAGGACACGGTGGTCGTGGACGGGAACCACCCCTTTGCAGGAAAGGACCTAACTTTCGACGTGACGGTGGTCGCCATCGAGCAGCCGAGTTTTACCGAGCTCGAAAGCGGCTACCCCGACCGCGAAGAAGATTTTGACCATTTTGACGACGGCTTCGACGGGGCCGACGGCGAAGATTTTGACGACAACAACCACAACAGGAGATGGCGCTAATGGCATCGATGGACGAACTCAAGAAGGCTGCAGGCGTTCGCGCGGCAGATATGATCAAGGACGGCATGACCGTGGGTCTTGGAACGGGTAGCACCGCCGCCCACATGGTGAACCGCCTTGCCGAGCGCATCAAGACAGAAGGCTTGCATGTTGTGGGCGTGAGCACGAGCTGGAGCACCACGCTGCAATGCCGAAGCCTGGGCATTCCGCTCAAAGAAATGGGCGAAGTGAGCCACCTTGACATGGTGATTGACGGTGCAGACGAAATCGACGACCAGCGCAATTTGATCAAGGGCCGCGGGGCTGCCCACCTGCTCGAAAAGATTGTGGCCTCGATGACGGACAACTACGTGATTATCGCGGACAGCGGCAAAAAGGTGAACAAGCTCGGCGAAAAGTTCGCGGTACCGCTGGAAATCATTCCGGGCGCAATCGCCGTGGTGACCGAACGCGTGAAAAAGCTCGGCGGCGACTTGAAGGTGCGTATGGGCGCTCCGGGCAAGGACGGTCCGGTGATTAGCGATAGCGGCAACCTGATTGCAGACGCCAAGTTCGGCATTATCGAAGACGCCGACAAGCTCGCCCGCGACCTGGAACACATCGTGGGAATCGTGGGCCACGGGCTGTTCGTGGGCATGGCGACCAAGGTGATTCTCGCCGACGCCGAAAAGGGCCTCGTGGAATTCTAAGCGACGGAGTTTTGGCAGCGGAGTTTAGAGAACATTCGCCGCCGACCCCTGAAAACAGCGAAAAACATTGATTGTACAGGCTAAAAGATGTCGATGGACTCTTTTGGCCTGTATTTTTTTTGGGGAAAGAGGTACTTTTGGGGTGGTACGATGTGGCAGTACAGGTTATTTGCACAATATAATGAAATTAAACCTGTACGCTGCCCGCAAAATACTATTAATTTGTATAAAATCATTGAAAATGTACAGGCCAAATCGCCCCAAAATTCCTTTATAGCCTGTACGCCCCCTCAAATCACTCCGTCGCCCCTCCCAAAAAACAACTATACACACCCCCCAAAAAAAATCTTTTTTTCACGAACCACAGTTCGCTTTGAAAAAAGCGAAAACCTCCGGTCGATGACCGGAGGCTTTCAATTTCGCGCTAGCGCGTGCTCAATTAGTCTTCGTCGGCGAGTTCCGGAGCCTTCTTGATCACGTTGCGGCGGCCGTAGCGGACCTTGGACGGATCGAAGGTGGTTTCGACGGCTTCGACTGCGGGTTCAGCGACAGGTGCTGCAGGAGCAGCAACCGGAGCTTCAACGGCAGGAGCGGCCGGAGTTTCAACCGGAATACGCGGAGCGAGCGGGCGGCGTGCTTCGGGAGCGGCGGCCGGGGCGGCTTCGACGGCGGGAGCAGCTGCGGGAGCCTGGGCTTCGGCAGCTACGTTCTGAGCTTCAACGTTCTGTTCGCGGCGGCCTTCGCGGCGGTCGCGACGATCGCGGCGGTTGCCACGGTCACGCTGTTCATTACGGTCGCGAGCAGGCTGCTGCTGTTTGTCGGCAGCGCGATTGTCGCGATTTTCCTTAGCAGGACGGTCCTTGCCATTGTTGTTCTGGCGATTTTCCTTGCGTTCACCGCGCTGAGCCATTTCCTGTGCGCTGATCGGGCGACGGGAAGCCGGCTTCAAGTTCATGTCCGGGGTGAGCTTCTTGAAAATCGGGGTACGAAGCATGGTAAGGAGCTTGTTAACCTTCGTGAGGATAACGATGCACAGAATCACTGCAACGAGTGAGAGTGCGAGTGCGATGTATTCCATTCGGGGCACCTCATAAGTAAGGGTTGACCGCAGGTGCAGGCTGGAAATAAACCCGCAGGCGGTGTGGCTGGTTCGTGTTTGTGTGTGCTTAAAGCCATCTTACTAGCGCCTCCTGAGAGGCTTGACGGCGATAAGGTTTCGGGCAAATTGGGCCAGCGAAACATTAAGGGGTCGCTGCCGCGGCAGCAGACCATGGTGAGCCACGGGCGCAAATATAACAAAACTGTTAAATAATTGGGGATTGATAGTTAAGAAACTCCCCCCAAAACCGCTCCGCCGATGGCGGTTAGGGGTGCATATCCAGCTTTTCCAGCGATTTTTTGACCGAATCGCCGTAAGCGGTCAGAGAATCGAGATTTTTCTGCAACGAATCTACCTGGCCCTGGAGCACAGCATTTTCAGCCTTCAGGCGGTTCATTTCGGCCTCAGCCGCCTCGTCGGTACAGGCAGAAAGCGAAAAAGCGGACAAAAGGGCAAAGAAAATTGCAGACAAAGTAACCATTCGATTCATGCAACAAATATAATAAAACTTCCTACTGCCAACTGTCTACTGCCTACTGCCAACTATTATTCTATCTTTCCCCACATGAATTCAATCGCGCAGATAACGCCGGAACTGCTTTTACCGGTGGGAACCCGTGAAATGCTCGAAGCAGCCGTGAACAACGGAGCCGACGCCGTATACTTTGGAGTCCCCCACTGGAACGCCCGCGGCCGCACCGAAGACTTTACGTTTGACGACGTGCGCGACATGATCCGCTACGCCCGCATTCACGGAGTGCGCACCTTCTTGGCCATGAACGTGCTTGTTTTTGAGCGCGAGCTGCAAGAATTGCCTGAATTCCTCGAAAAAATCATTTCGCTTGAACCCGACGCATTCATTATCCAGGACATCGGTCTTGCCCGCCTGATTCGCGCCATTTGCCCGAACCAGGAAATCCACGCCAGCACACAAATGACGCTTGCTAGCGCCGAGGGCGTGAATCTGGTGAAATCCATCGGATTCAACCGCGCGGTACTCGCCCGCGAACTTTCGGTGAAAGAAATTGCCGCCATCAAGGCCGCCACCGATCTCGAACTCGAAGTATTCATTCACGGGGCGCTTTGCGTCAGCTACTCGGGCCAGTGCCTGACCAGCGAAAACTTCGGCGGCCGCAGCGCGAACCGCGGCCAGTGCGCCCAAAGTTGCCGACTCCCCTACCGCATTTTTGTGGACGGCAAGGAATTCCGCGACACCGACGCCCAATACCTCTTTAGCACCCGCGACCTGTGCGCCCTCCCGAAGCTCCCCGAACTCGAAGAAATCGGCGTAAATTCGCTCAAAGTCGAGGGTCGCCTCAAGAGCCCCGAATACGTCGCCGCAGTATCCCGCGCCTACCGTAAGGCGTTGAACCGGATTCCGCTTGACGCCAAGGACATGGAACCGCTCGAAGTGCTATTCAGCCGCGGGCTTACCACCGGTTGGCTCGACGGTGACAACCACCAGGAGCTGGTGAACGGCACCTTCAGCAATCACCATGGTATGGTCCTCGGGCAAGTCGTGAAGGCAGACCGCGGGCAGATTATTATCGGTCTCGACAGTGCAATCTCCGACGCCGGCGAAAACGCTTGCTACCCGCAACCGGGCGACGGCATTCTGTTTGAAAATGCGGCTCTCGGCGTGAGTATCGGCAGCCGCCTCTACGCCGCGCAAGTCACGCATTTACCGCACGCGAAGCGCGGCGACCCCAAGCTCCTGAAGCTTGAATTCGGGCGTGATTTCGATACACGCCAGATTGCAGTGGGCATGCAAGTTTACCGCAACGACTCGCCCGCGCTTGAACGCGAGCTGCGCAAGACTTTTACCGACCGCGAACAACTCGCACGCTTGCCGGTACACATGACGCTTTCAGGAAAAATCGGCGGCCCGCTCAAGCTTTCCGTTTACGACACGCCGAAAAACGCCGTCGAAGTCGAGGCCGATTTTACCCTCGAAGAAGCCCGCAACAAAGGAAACGATGCCGACAAGGCGCTCCGCGAACTTGCCCAAAAAGAACTTTCGGGCCTGAGCGCCACAGCCTACCAGCTAAAGCATTTGGACATTCAAGTGGACCGCGGCGCATTCATTCCAGGAAAAATCCTCCGTACGCTCCGCCAGGCCGCCATCGAAAAGCTCGACGAAAAGCGCACCGAATGGAAGGTTTTGAACCCGAGTGCAGAGGCCGGCAAAAAATTCTTGAACGAGATCCGCGACAAGTTCAAGTCCGGCGCAGCTAGCAGCGGTGCACCTGCCGCCAACGGCACAACTTTTGCAAAGACTGTCAGCGACTCCAAGCGTCCGATTATCAGTGTCCTTGTCCGCAATCCCGACCAAATTGCAGCCCTCAAGGGCCTCGATATCGACCGCGTTATCATGGATTTCGACTGGGGCGTCAAATACGACGAATCCCTGCAGCAAATTCGCGACCTCGGCTTTGCGGCGGGCATGGCGACGCTTCGCATCCACAAGCCGGGCGAAAGCCATTACCTCAAGAACATCTTGCGGCTTTGCCCGGACTTTGCCCTGGTGCGAAACCTGGGGGCGCTCTCGATCCTTAAAGAAAGCGGGATTCCGCTCACCGGCGACTACAGCCTGAACGCTGCCAACAGCGCAAGCTACGACTGGCTCCTCTCGCAGGGGCTAACCACGCTCCACCCCTCCTGGGATTTAAACAGCACGCAACTCTTCGACCTTCTCGAAAACATCGACGGAGAGCGCCTCGAACTTACGCTGCACCAGTACATGCCCGCCTTCCATTCGGAATACTGCGCCTTCGCCCGCGCGCTTACCACGGGCCGCCGCTTCCCCGAATGTGGCAAGATTTGCACCAAGCACAAGGTGGAAATTCTGGACCACAAGGGCGAACGCCACTTTTTGCAGAGCGACGCCGAATGCCGCAACACGCTCTTTGTGGGCAAGCCACAATCGGCCCTCAAACTGCTCCCCCGCCTCCGCACCGCAGGCGTAAACCATTTCCGCCTCGAAATGCTCACCGAAGACGCCGAAACCGTGCGCCGCAAGGTGCTCATTTACACGCAAGCCATCCAAGGTAAAATCTCTATCGAAGATGCCATCCGCGAAGCGGGCATCCAGGAAAAATACGGTCTTTCCGAAGGCCAGCTCTTTAACGAAAGCACCTGGCAAGACCGCAAGAAATAACTCACTTGCGCCTTAAAAAGAAGCCCCGCCGCACCTAGAATTGGCGGGACTCCCCAACTGAAAATTCGCCATCGGGTGGATAGCAAATCGCCGACATTCGCCGGCGAATCAAAAATAGTCTTCAAAACTTTAAAAAAGGAACTTTGTACCGAATCTTGCAAACAACTGTTTGCAAAATGCCTCTTTTTTTACAATCAGGAAACATTTAAAGCGGCGGAAGCCTACTTTTTCTTGGCGCGGGCAATCGCTTCTTTAGCAAGTTTATCTACAAGCTCGTTCCACTTGACGCCGGTATGGGCTTCAACCTTTTCAAAACTTACTCGGTGCAAATATGGCTGGGCTGCCGCCACATAGCGTTTTGCGATATTGCTCTTTGCCTGCCATTCACCCTTGGCCCAGCGGGCAATGCCTTCGTAGTCGTGGCAAATCACGCCGCTCTTGTCGTTAGCATCGAGCCAGCGCATCGCCTGAAAAGAGGCCATGACTTCGCCGTCAATATTTCGGCTTTCGGCATCGAATGCCGTAATGCCGGAACCGCGGGCGATTTCCTTGTCGTTTTCGGTGACCACGAACGCCCAGCCCGATTTCGGGAAATTCAGCGAAAAAGATCCGTCCACAAATACGCGGATTCCATCGGGTACAGGTGCCTCCATTCCAGAAATCCAAGCCTCGGCCTCGGCACGCGAACCGAATGATTTAAAAAGTACACCCTTGACACCATGGGTCAGTTTTTCGCACTCAGCCCACGTCATGACGATTTTGCTTTCGTTCGGGGACTTTATCGCATAGAATTTCTGTTTTGGCATGGCCCAAAATTAGTATATTATACAAAAAAGTGCATTGGAGTTTAAGTGAAACCGTCACCGTATTTTGCAGATCGTTTACGTTATTTTTTCAAGCGTTTTTACAGTCCCGAAAAACTGTACCGCTGGTTTTTGGATGTAGCCGGAGATGACTCCGGAGAGTTCAACTTCCCGGCCGCGCTCCAAGGGAACCCAAAGACCGTCGTATTCCTTTCACGTGACATCGACAAGTCGACTGCATTTGTGAAAGGAATGCCAGACTCCTTCTTCAAGAACGCACTCCTTTGCTCCCCCGACACAATGCAGGTGCTGGTCTCGGCCAAACGTGCCAACGCAATCTACTATACCGAGCTTGAATGCCGCTATGGTGAACCGGCCTTTGAAGAACTGCAATACAAAATCAAGGATTTTGGCCCACAAGTTTGCATTTACCTTGGCGAAGTTTTTTGGCCTACACTGTACCTGGCAAAGAAAAGCGGCGCAAACTGCCGCATCGGGTTTACGGAAGAACATTGCTTTCCGTTCCTGAACGTATGTCTGAAGCCCAACAAGATGAGCGAAGCTGCCCTGATTAGTCAGTACTACGGGGCCAAGTAATGCAAAAGGGGTTTCCCACAATTATCACCGAAAACGGCGGGTATGCGGACCTCCACATGCACACCAAGCTCTCGGATGGTAACCTTTCGGTCGAAGAACTGCTCACCCTTTGCAAGCGCAAGGGTCTTCGTTGCATTTCCATTACCGACCACGACAACCTGGACAGCTATAACCTGGCTGTAGAACCCGCCAAGGAAATTGGCCTCGAAATCATTCCCGGCATCGAAATTTCAGCAGTGTGGCAGGGCAAGGATATCCATATTCTAGGCTACTTTTGCGATCCGACGAACCTCGCCCTGAACATGGAACTACAGGATTTCGCGAAACAGCGAGTCACCCGTGCGAAGGCCATTATCAAAAAATTGAACGCCCTGGGTATCGACATTACCTACGAAAAGGTCGTAAGCTACTGCAAGGGTAAAGTCATCGGCCGCCCGCACATTGCCATGTCCATGGTCGACGAAGAATACATTTCGAACTTCTCCGAAGCATTCACCAAATATTTAGGTGACGGCTGCGTAGCCTTTGTCGAAAAGAAGGGGCTGAACCCGCAACAGACTATCAAGCTCATTGAAAACGCCGGTGGAATCGCCGTACTCGCCCACCCCTACAAGTCGGGCCTTTCCGACGAATTCATCGAGAACATGGTGGAATGGGGCGTACAAGGGATCGAAGTCTACAGCCCCGCCCAGAAGGGAGCTGTCGGCCGCAAGTACAAGGAAATGGCCCAGAAATTCGGCCTCGTGGGCACCGGCGGTTCGGACTTCCATACCGAAGCTGGCGCATACCCGCCCAACTGCATGAAAATGCCTTACTCCGTGGTGAACGCCCTGCGCGAACGCCGTGAAAAGCTGAGAGCGGAATGGTACTAAAGAGAGTAGGAAGTAGGAAGTAGGAAGTAGGAAGTAGGAAGTAGGAAGTAGGAAGTAGGAAGTTGGAAGTTGGAAGTGGTTAGTGATGTAGAATGTTTAATGTGGAATGTGTGATGAATAATGATGAATTAAAAAATAAGAATGATACGAGATTGTTCTTTGTTCGTTGTTCATTGTTCATTCTTCTTTTCTTGGCGACATCCCTATTCGCAGAGCCGATCAAGCCGGATCCGTACAACCTCCCGAAAGCGCAAGATTCCGTCTACAAGACTCCCTGGGGAATAGACCCCGCCCCACGCGAAACCGACGCCGGCCGTTGGGTACTCCCCCTTCGCGGACTCATGCAGCGCACCTACGACATCTCCGGCCAAAAATCCGAATGGGTGCTCGGCACCTCGATTCTTGGTGCGCCAGAACTGGATGCCGACTTTTTGGGCATGGGTTCGATCCAGACCCGCTACCCGAGCAAACTTGCAGGACTTTTTACCACACGGCTAGGTTACGATGCTACGACCCTCGGGCTGAACGGTGAAAACGGAATTCTGACCGAAGAACGCAAGGGAGTCCCGGTCGACACGCCCGTGACCAACCTCAACTGGGAACGCCCCGCCTTTGGCGGTAACGCATTGCGCCTAGACTTCCGCAGGCTCGTGACCGATTCCGTTTCGCTCGAATTCGGACTCGCCAGCCATTCCGACGTCGATTCCAAGGAATACAGCTACCAGAACGTGACTCACTCGCCCTACTTCGCCATGGGCCGCGACTCCTCGCAAATACCCTTTGGCGGGCGAAATATCGCCATGAACAGTATGCACATCCAGCCAATTCTCACCTGGAGATTCGGATTCGGTAAGGCATTCGCTAAATTGAACTACATAAACCTTCGTAACGCCGACAACACGAACCACAAGGTTCTGCTTGACACGCTCGACAAGGCGGTTCGCACATTCCAAACCGACCCCTACGTCATCGAGACACACACCTTCGGCTACGGCGGCGGAGTCGAATTCTACCCCACCCGTAAGCTTACCCTTTCAACTGATTTCCAATACACCGAACACGATATCGAACTGGATTCGCTCGGCCGTATTTTCAGGAAAACGCACGAATACACTGACACCTTGGGCAGGCAACTCGTCGATTCGCTCTTCTACGACACCGTGCGAACCACGAATTACCAATCGATGCTCGGAAACTTCGGCATCGCCTACCACACCATCTTCAATCCGGCTATCAAGTTCAAGTACGAATTCCTGAACACCGACAACACGAGTGCAAACGACACGACGCGCACTTACTACCAAGACCGCGAAGTCGGCTACCTGGAACTCAAGGACACCCTCTGGAACAAGTTCCTGTTCCGCACGCAAACGGGCTTACAGCGCAACAGTTCCGTACGCGATTCCGTCGATATAGCTCCGGCCTACTCCGCCGACGTACTCGCTTTTTTGCCGTACCACCTGCGTGCAAGCGCCGGCTGGCGACACGACAACAAGTTCCCCGATGTAGGCCAGCTCAAGATTGACGAAACAGGCCGTCTGGCATTCCACAGCAAGGACCTCAAGTACGAAGAACGCGACCGCTATTCTTTCAATTTAGGCTACCAGCAGCGCGAAGTCTTTTACGGGCTCGGCCTCCGCTACGAAAACGTAGACAACCTGATTAAGCCCCGCTGGGTCAAGCGCGGTGCCGTCGACTCCACCGACGCCATCGACGACGTTTACACCTGGAGCAACATCGACAACGTGAACAGCCTCGACTGGATTCTGCAAGTCGGCTTCAGGCTCGGCAACTGGAAATTCTACCTGGAACGCGGCGAAACGCTCGACCGCAGTTTCAAGCTGATTGACACGCCGGAACTCTACTACAAGGGCTCCATTCACTGGCAGAACCGCTTTGTGCAAGACCGCCTGGGTGTGAGCGTGCGTGTGGACTGGCAGTGGTTCGGCGAACGCTACGACTGTACGATTGGTGAACACGGCGGGCCCGAACTGGAGCTCATGAAAAAGTACTTGGCGCTCGATTTTGAAGCCCGCATGCAGATTCTTTCGTTCGAGCTCTACACCCGAATCGAAAACTTCAACCACAGCATTTACATGCCTGCTAGCGGCTACACGCCCGAGGGTCTGCGCTTCGCCTACGGCATCGTGTGGAGCTTCAAGAATTAAGAATTCAGATTTCGGATTTCAGAGTTAAAAAACAATTCCGAAATCAGAATTCTGAACTCCGAATTTTATAAATAAACGGCCAGTTCTTGCCGGTAATCCAAAGATTCTTGCCGTCGTAGGCGATGCCGTTCAGCACGTCTACGTCAGGGTGCTTGCGCTGGATTTCGGCGACCTTGCGGCTTAAATCCAGGTAGCGAATTACCTTTCCGCTCGGGAGAGATATGACAGCTATTGCGCCAGTCTGCCAGATGTTCGCATAAAGCGTATCGCCCACGATTTCAAGTTCGTTCAAGAGCTTTACCGGGCGACCGCCATCGGTCACGGGAATGACTCCTACTACGTAGAATCCGCCCAAGGCAATCTGCAACAATTCGCTGGAACCGTTACTCATGAGGAGAGCATTTTTCCAATAGGTCAGGCCCCAGCCTTCGGTAGGAATGCTGAATTCGCCTTTCTTTGCAAAAGGTTTGCGGCTATAAATAAAGGCCTTCTTGGATTTCCAGGTCAAGTAGAAAATATCGTCGCCGACCGCAATCGAGCCTTCGCCAAAATAGCGTTCCGAAAGCTTTGTAGAATCCAGAATCTTGCCGTCGAGGGTGCGGCGGTACAAGCCCGATTTTCCATACAGGCCGGTCGTTTCAATCAGGTCGTTGCCATCAAAGAACAAGCCTTGCGTAAAATGGGTCTTTTCGTGAGGAATCGAATCTACAATTTCGGGAACCACACGAGGGGCCTCGGCGAAGACCAATGTGAAATGTGAGATGAGAAATGAAGCTAGGATTAGTCGAAGATACAGTTTCATAGTCAGAAATGAATAATTAACAATTAAAAATTACTAAATTACGGCTCATGGGTGAACTTAGGACACCAGCCAAGGTCAAGATAATCGTAGGGATTCTTGCGAAAGATTCCCAGGCAGTCGAGGCTGTGCGCGACACGCTCCGCAACCGCTTTGGCGAAGAGGAGCTTGCACTCCCGCCGTTCCCGTTCACCTTCACGAACTACTACGTCGACGAAATCGGGAACGCCCCCGTGCGTGCCTTTTTCAGCTACGAGACTCTGGTCGACCGCGAAACCATCGTCGACATCAAACTCTGGAGCAACGACGTCGAACTCGAAATTGCCAAGCAGAACGGCACGCCCGGTCTTCGCCCCGTGAACCTGGACCCCGGCTACATGACGCTCGGGCAATTCTTCTTAGCGACCACCAAGGACCAGCGCCAGCGCGTATACATGCAACGCGGCATTTTCGTAGAACCCACGCTATACTTCCAGGACGGGCACTTTCACGCTTTCGACTGGACCTACCGCGACTACCAAAGCGAAAAGTATATCACCTACCTGGAACAAGTCCGCGCCCGCCTCGCCTACCAGATGAGCACCGGAAAGCCCTACCGTTTGCGAGCGAATCACTAACCACCAACCACTGACTACTGTCTACTTCCTACTGTCTACTATATTATGAAAGCCGGCATTTTCACCATTCTTCTCCTTTGCTGTTCCAACGTATTCATGACTTTCGCCTGGTACGGAAACCTCAAGCTCAAGGAAATGCACATCAGCACCGACTGGCCGCTATTTCTCGTAATCGTAGCCTCTTGGGGAATCGCCTTTTTTGAATACTGCATCGCCGTTCCGGCAAATGTCATCGGTAGCCGCATCAACGGAGGCCCCTTCACCCTGATGCAGCTTAAAATCATTCAAGAAGCCATCTCCCTGACTGTATTCACCGTCATCGCGACAACGGTTTTCAACAACGAGGCGCTGCACTGGAACCACATCGTGGCCTTCGCCTGCATTATCGCAGCCGTTTTCTTCGCATTTTTAAAGTAAATTTCACTCACAAGAATTTTCTTTTGGTTAAATGAGCTTTTTGGGACTTCACAAGTGGATGGGTTTATTTGTCGCAATCATCGTGGCAATCTCTTTCACGAGTGCACCCGCTTACGCAAAAACCGCAACCGCAAAAAAATCCGAAAAAGAAACCTCGGCCCAAACGACTAAAAAAAAGTCCGACTCCAAAAAGTCCTCAAAAAAATCAAAAAAAGCCAAGCCCAAGAAACCCAAGAAAATCAAACTCAGCGAAGACGACCCGAAAGCCTTCACCAAGGCCTTGCTCTACGACAAGCAGGGCGTCGAATACGAAATCGTCGAATCCAAGAAGAAAAAACGCGAAAGGGCTAAGCAACAAAAGAAGGAAGAAGAAGCTGCACGAATGGTCGACTCCTTCGACTTTTCGACAATCCTCCCGCCTATCACGCATGAGGCTCTCATCGGCTCGCCCTACGGCATCCGCAGCCACCGCCTGCACCGCGGCGTAGACGTCAATGTCATCAAGGACGAACCTGTCGTGGCCGCCTACCCCGGCGAAGTCACCATGTCGCGCTACAACAAGGGCGGTTACGGCCACTACGTACTCATTAAGCACCCGAACGGAATCGAGACTCTTTACGCCCACCTTTCTAAGCGCCTGCTCAAAGTCGGCGACAAGGTTTTCCCCGGCGATATCGTAGGCCTCGCGGGCAACTCCGGCAGGTCTTCGGCAGCGCACTTGCATTTTGAAATCCGGTTTGGCGAAGTAAACATCGACCCCACCACCGTCATCGATTTTCCGCATTGGTCGCTAAAGCCGGGTATCGACAAATTCTCGATGAAAAAGGCCCGCAACGATCACCGCAAAATCCAGGCTCAACTCCGCAACAACAACTTTTATGTTGTTCAAGCCGGAGACTCCCAAGGGGATGTAGCCAACTGGTTCAATATTTCAATCGAATCGCTCTGCCGCATCAATGATTTAAAGCCCGGCGCCCCGCTCAAGGTAGGCCAGAAGCTCCGCGGCAGCAAATGACACAAAGAGTCATTACAATGACTCTTTGTGTCATTACAATGACTCTTTGTGTCGTCCTGAGCAGAAACCGTTAGGTTTCGTGTCGAAGGATCTACACCGATTATTTCAGCATGAGGAACGCGTTCTTCAGTTCTCGCGTCGCCGTTTCCGGATCAGCCGCTTTCATAATCGCAGACACGGCGCAAACGCCCGCAATGCCCGAGCCCTTCAGCACATAAATGTTGTCCTTATTGAGCCCGCCAATCGCATTCACCGGAATCGGCACCGCCTTCACCACCTCTTTCAAGGTTTCTACTGGCGTAATCACCGTTTTCACATGGGTCGTCGTCGGGTAAATCGCGCCGCAACCCAGGTAATCCGCTCCCTGCTCATAAGCCTCAAGCGCCTGCGGCACCGTCTTCGCAGTCGCCCCCACAATCGCGCCTTCGCCCATGAGCTTACGCGCCAAACGCACCGGCATATCGCTCTGCCCCACATGAACGCCCTCGGCACCAATCGCCAAGGCCACATCCACGCGGTCATCAATCATCAGGGGAATCCCGTAACGAGCCGTAATCGCATGCACCGCCTCGGCCAGCTGCAAATACTCGCGGGTAGACCGGTCTTTTTCGCGCAACTGAATAATCGTCGCGCCCCCCTTGCAAGCAGCCTCCACCACCGGCAAAAAACGATCTTCCGGCACCGTCGTGCTATCCGTAATAAAATAAAGCGTCGTATCAAGATTCTTCATGCGCACAAAAATAAAAAATCCGATTCCTTCGAAGTGGACTTTTTAAAAGATAAGAGCTCTTCTAGGAATCAGCCCAAAAAGAGATTCATGGTAAACGCTAGGCGGTTCGCCTTGTAGGTTACATCGTAGCTGTACCTGAACTCAAGCCCCAAGCCTAAAACCGCGTTCATCTTGTACCTCACATAGGTACCTCCACCAAACTCGATAAAGCCGTAGTAATAGGGCTCGGCAAAGTCCGACTTCTCTTTTTTCCAGTAGCAGTCCGTATCGTCGTCCCAGCAACTATACGAATTAGAAACGTCATCTTCCTTATAGGGCACCCAGACATCGCCACCCCCCGCCATGTAGAGCGCCTCGGTGCGGGACGCAAACTGGAACAATCCCACAGACAGATTGGGAGTCGGCAAAATCTGTTCCATTACGCTAATACCGCCTCGAAACGCTTCAGGTTCACCATTACAAACAGCAATAAGCCTCCAGTCTGTCCACCCCATGATACCGAAATGGTCAAAGGCAGCCCCTAAAGAGATGTAGGGATTAAGGAACTGAAATCCAAAACCAAGGCCTAGATGATTCTTGAAGTGAAGGATCGATAAGCCAAAATCGAACGGCCATTCATTTTCTACGACATCTTCCCAGACACTGGGGCTATGTTCGTTTTCCGGCGTCTTCATCGCTGAATCGGACGTAGACGCCGTATATATCGAAATTGAGGATTCGAACAAGAAGCCGTTCATGCTGTCGCGATTCTGGTAGGCCGACATAAAGGCCCCCGCCGATGGCGGCCGCATCGAGCACCCCGCCAACAAAGCGAGAGAGACGCCCAACAACAAAATTATCAATCGATTAAACTTCACACCCTAAATATAAATACAAACAAAAGAAAAAGTCTGCTTCGTGAGAAGCAGACTCAATTTCTCAATTTGGATTAGAACTAAACTAATCCAAGAAACTCAGAGAGCCTAGCGAGAGCAGGAACGCTCGCCCGTAGCGTACAAAGCGTACGTGAGGGCGAGAGTGACGAACTATCGCGACGGCTATATGTGTTTCTTAACCAAGAGTGACGACGACCTTGTGGGTACCCTTCGTAAAGATCGGGGCCACGTCAGCATCAATCTTCTTGCCATCGACGATCATCTCGGCGACACCCTTGCACACGTGCTTCGGGTTCTTCACTTCGATTTCGTAGGTAGCGCCGCGGAACTTGCGGGTCACCTTGAAGCCGTCCCACTTGGAGGGGATGCAGGGGTTGATAATCAGGCCCTTGAAGCTTGCGCGAACACCGATGATGAACTGCGTCGCAGCCTGGTAGGTCCAGGAGCTGGTACCGGAGAGCCATGCGTTACGGCCCATACCGAACTGCTTGTGTTCGTCACCGAGGATGTTCTGCGGATAGCAATACGGTTCAGATTCGAACTCGTCGAGCTTGGTGTTCTTGGCAGCCGGGTTAATTTGGCTGTAATACTGGAAGGCCTTGTCGCCACGGCCGAGAATCGTTTCGGCAATCATCACCCACGGGTTGGTGTGGAGGAAGATACCGCCGTTTTCCTTGGCTCCAGGAGGATAGGTAGAAATGCCACCCACGTTCGGGTCGAAGCCGCGGTAGCCCGGAGTAGAGCTCTTCACGCCGTTGGCGGTGTTGAGGAGCTTGTTCAAGCTGTCCATGCCCTGTACTGCGCGGTCGCCAGTAGCAATGCCTGAAATCACAGACCAGGACTGGCTGTTGCAGTAAATCTTGCCGTACTTGGCCTTGTTGGTGCCGTAGGCGTTGCCCTGCTTGTCGAACCAGCGGACCCACCACTTGCCGTCCCAAGCGCAGTCATTGAAGGCCTTCTTCACGTCTTCGTACCAACCCTTGTACATTTCGACAGACTTGGTGTCGCCGAGAGCTTCGCAGATGTCCATCATTTCAAGGAGTGCCTTAGCATACAGGCCCGTGTTGAAGGAGGATTCTGCACCAAGCGGCAAGTTCATGCAGTCGTTCCAGTCGGCAAAGCCGAGGAGCGGAAGGCCGTGCTTACCGAGGTGAGTACGGGTGAAGTTAAGGGAGCGCTTGAGGTGTTCGAGCACAGTGCCCTTTTCACGCTGGGCGCGCTTCTTGCCGGCTTCGTAGAACGGAACTTCCTTCTTGAGGAGGTCCATGTTGCCGGTTTCCTTGAGGTAGTTTGCAATAGTGAGAACGATCCACAGGTGGTCGTCGCCGTACCAGTCAGCGTAAGCCGGGTTGCCGTTTTCGTCGAGCACGCCCTTCTTTTCGCGGGAGTCACCGGCGTTAGCTTCGTTGCCGTTGTCTTCGGCAAGGGCGAGCGGAGCGTACTGGTGCATGGCGTTACCTTCCGGACGCTGCACAGAGAGCAGATTCAAGGCGAGTTCCAATGCTTCTTCCGGCATGTGGCTCATCACGCCCATAAGGTCCTGGCTGGAGTCACGGTAACCGATACCGCGGCTGGTGCCGTAGCCCAGCTGGTACAGGGACAGGTAGCGGCTCCAGTTCTTGGTGGTGTGGCACTGACGCGGATTGTGCACGTTCACCATGGAGTTGAACGCTGCATCCGGAGTCTGCACCTGGATCGTAGAGAGGTACTTTTCCCAGAACTTGGCGAGTTCGTCGAAAGCCTTGTCGACATTCTTCAAGTCGCGGTACTTCTTGATAGCCTTAGAGGCAACCTTCAGGCTCTGTTCCTGACCGAGCTGGGTGCAGGTGCGGAAGGTCTTACCGGCGGCAATCTTGCCAGCGTGGATCATGAGAGCGGCAATGTTGTCGCCACGGTCGCATTCGCTGTTGGAAAGTTCTTTGTTGGCGAGGCTGAGCGGAGCGGCCCAGGAGCCCATTTCGTTTGCGCCGAGGAACACGCGGCGGTCGCCATCGAAGCTACCGACCTTGCAGTTAGCAGTCACGTAGTTCACAGCGAAGTCACGCTTCATGTAAGCGTACTGTTCGAGTACCACGTGGCCGTCCTTTTCCCAGTGGCCCTTGAGGGTCATGGTCTGCGGAACCCAGTCGGCGTTGGTGAGCTGCTTTTCAGCTTCGAAGTGGCTGAATTCATAAACCGGGATAATGTCCACTTCCTTGGAAGCCTTGTCGAGGTTCGTGACCTGGATGTCCTGGAGGAGTGTGTTGGAGCCAGTCGGAACGAAGATCGTCACCTGCGTACGGAGGCCTTCGCATTCGGCAATCCAGCGCATATAGGACAGACCCACGTGGCATTCCCACTTCTTCATCTTGGTGAGAGTCGGAACCACGAACGGAGAGAACACGGTGTACCCCTTGGCGTTCTTCACGCGGATATAGATGGTGCTGGCCTTAAAGTCAGAGCAAGGCATCTGGGCGATGTACTTGGTGATACGGTTCAGGGCCGGGTCGCCCTTGCAAATGAGGGTACCACCAGTCGTATCGACGATACCACCAAAGTTCAAAGTACCAACATAGTTGCACCACTTGATCGGGGTTGCCGGCGTGGTGAGCACGTATTCTTTCTTGGCGTCATCAAAGTAGCCGTACTTAGCTGCAGCCTTAGCTGTAACCTTCTTGGCGGCCTTCGGGGCGCTCTTCTTGGTCTGTTTTGTAGCCATTGTTTCTCCGTAAGAGGGGGTTGTTAAAAGGTTTTGGGGTATGAGGTGATGAGGTATGAGCTATTGCAAAAATACACCGTCACCTAATACAACTTTTGATGCAAATTTAGTAAAGTCCTATAAAGCTCAAAGGCACGAAGTGCCGACCTCATCGCTCAAAGCGACCATCGGGAGCGACCTCACACCTCTTTCTTCTGGTTGAAATTCTCAAAGTCTCGGTTTCCAAAGTTGATGTAGAAGTAGCCGTCGAGTTTCTTGTTGCGAACCGGATCGCGCAAGATTCCGATAGCGGCGCGCACGTACTTGAGTTCCACCAGAATGTGGTCGCGGCTCATGCAGTTCAGGAACGGGCCTTCGGCATACAAAGTCGGGCGCGGTTCTTCGGCAATCATCTGTTCCAAACGTTCTACCTCTTTCACCAGACGGCGTTCATGCGCTTCCAGTGTGCGAATCAATTCCTTTTGTTCGGCACCGAACAAGAAGGCGAATCCGAGCGTTCTCGGGTCATCGTTAAAGCCGGTCAAATGCTTAAGCACCTCCTTGCGCAAGGTTTCTCGACCCTTTTCGGTAATCGTGAAAACCACACGTTCGGGGCGGTTGCCATCGCGTTCGGCACGACCTTCAATATCGCCATGCTTTTCGAGTGTCGAAAGCCTGTTGTAAACAGTCGAGGTGCTGAGGTTTGCCCAGCGGTCCAGTTCGCGATTACGAACCTCGGTAATGATGTCGTAACCACTACGTTGCTTCTCGAGGATCAAGCCCAGAAGAACCAAGTCATAACGATTCATATTTTACCTTCTTCTTATTCCACAGAATTTCATCTGTTAGATTATTCCAACTTGGAATATAACTAAAAATTGCCGTGTTGCGACAGTTTTTTCTAAAAAATGTAAAGAAAGGTATATGACCCGGCCATAAATTCACCTCAAAAACAGCTTTAAACGCTGTTTTACGAGGCTTAGTTCTCTTTCAACGTGAATTCGCCATTTTCATACACCAGGGTGACGCTTGAGGCATCAATTTTCTTCACTGGATATGCAGGGGAAACTGCAAGGCTATCTTGTCGTTTGGTCCTTCGCCTTCTATGACGACAATACCCTCTGGAACGATTTCTTGCGCAACGCAAAGATTACGAACGACACCTCATTACATGTCATCACTCCTGATATAGTGCAAATCGGAAAGGAGGCCACAATTGCCTTCTAACAAGTACAAAAAGGGAGTGACTTTAATCGAAGTGCTACTCAGTTTCGCCATACTCACCACTTCCGGAGTCATGCTAATGAGTTACCTGTATCCCAACAAGATGACACAAAAAGCATGGGTTGACGATTATGGTCATAACCTAAGCAAGCTGAATCTTTACCTGAACGAAGGTCTAGAAAAGGACACCACCATTGTACACCGGGATTCCATCGGCGTGGAATGGGAAACCTTGATTACCGCACAAAACTCCGGTGACGAAACCTGCTATAAGGCCGTCTCAATCCGCAACAAAGTCGATACCACCCGCACCCTCTATAAATGCGAATACAAGAGGCGTAAATGAAGCACGGTTTTACGCTCATTGAATTAGTCGTCACCATAGCTGTCTCGGGAATATTCTTCACCCTAGCCATGAACCTATACGTCCAGGCAGTCAAAGGCCAACTTGCCTTCACAAAGAAAGATGCCTCCTATATGCAACGCACCGTTGACATAGCCCTAACAAAAAAGATGCTCCAAGAACATCCTGGTAAATGTGTCGAAGGAAAGTATATCCTAGATTCCGATACCGAAGATCCACGTCTCTTTCACAACCTGCAATGCAAAAAGCTGAAAAGAGAACGAATTGTAGTGTATGGGAATCTGGGAAGCTGGGTTGTCAACTACCCAGTAGCATTTTGACAATGGCTGGATTGCCATTTTGCCTAGTTATGAACAGTCCTAATTATTGGACTTCTGCATTATAGAGATTTTGGTGACTTCGGTAACGCATATTAACGAACTCCGTTAGACAAACAGAAGTCAAGATGAGTATATTTTTCTAAGGAGCGCCAAAGCCCTTTTCCACCGCTTTTATTCCCTCTATAATAGATTTAATAGAGGCGTTTTCAGGGGGCATGATAGGGTTATAATTTTTCTTAGCTTCACCCAAAGAGTCAAATTTCAAGTGAATTTGATAACCCGAAATATCTCTCACCGTACTACTTGTCACCTCAGGAATATTTGAATCCATACTCTCAACCTTACCAAGAGAATCAAAACAAATCGTTGTTACAAAAGGATTATTAAAAATCATAATGCAATCAACATCGTCTCGATTCTCATTTTTATAGAGAATCTTTATCCCCTTGGGCAAAGTAGACTCGTTAATTCGATAGTTGCTAAAATCATCTAATTCCTCTAAAGTTTTTTTTTGAATCACACAAGTCGATGCTTCGCATCTCATACGTTCTTCATCATTTTTTTGATTACACGAAACAAACACAATCAAAAATATCAATAAAATAGGCATATAAATGTTCATAATCACTATTCCAAATCCAATTGCATAAAAGCATCATAATCTCTTCCATAAATGGGGTCATACTCTTTCCCAAAGGCTTCAATAGGAACCTATTCATATTCTCTATAAACATTGTTGGGACTTTCAAATCATCATCTTTATTTCAAAGTCCTTACACGGTTTTTAAAATCTTTTACCATCAACCAAAGTTTAGAGTTTTCTTGAAGTAACGTATATGCCGGCCCATAGGCATCATTATCAGCTATGGTTACTGATGAATCCTGATTTCCACACGGATTAAAAAGCCAAACACTATCACCAATATCATATCCAGATTTTACACTTATACCATCATCACAAGCGCACCCGCACAATCCAATTAATTCTGGGAAAACAAATTGTCCCCCAATCCATCTTTTGTGCAAGGAATCATCAATCGCTAAAACAACTTTTTTTAAATCCAGATCTTTTGACATGTCGATTTTTTTTCCACCAATATACAATTCCGGATTAGCATACATTAATGAAGTAATAAAAAAGAGTACTAACAAGCAATTTCTCATCATTCCTCCTTTGTAGAATTATCTATTAGATATTTAGCAGTTGCTTTTTCCACTTCAACTTCACCCAATGAACTTGGAGGAATTAAATTAGGGTATCTTTCTGTATCAATATTTTCATTTCCATAACATTGCCCAATAAAAGTCGGTTTTAACAAACGATTCATATCAGAATAATCAAAGCGATGTTGACTTTGTTCTTCGTATGTTAAACCATCTGTATATGGCACATCTGTTATATACATTCGGCCAAGGCCTCCATGAGTCATAATTGCTCGAACATCACCTTCATTCAGCCAAGCCTGCATTTCCATATGTTCTCCAGGCGCAAAAGCTTTTACCTCCACTTGATCAACATCAGAATTTACACGATTACTTACGTACGTTTGCAATCGACGAACAGATTCATTTGCATTATAAGATTTGTTTGATTGTGTAGATTTAATTGGCGTCGCATTATAATATACAGCTAAGCGTAATAACGCCTCTCCATCAGGATCAACAGCCCCCACCGGATTCACGCCATTTCCTGTATACAGATACGGACTTGCAAATTGTCTCTTCGGGTCAATGGATGTCCACACGCCTAACATGGGGTCAAGATAACGGGCTCCGAAGTAGTTCAGCTCGGTCTCGTCGTCCTTCTCCTTGCCGGTGAAGTTCTCAGTCACCTTATCAGCGGATTTCTTGAGTGTCACCTGTTCACCGAAGGCGCGATAGTCATAAGCAGCGGTAATCTCTGCAGGCTCGCTTGCGTTGGTACTGCTGACCTGAGCCACCATCATAGTGGAACCAAGGTGATTCTTGAGATAGAATTCATCCCCCTTGGCCATACCATCGGCGTTTTCGATACCGTAGCGTCCCAGGCCCTGTCTTGAGGCTCCGAAGCTTCGCTTCGGGAGAATGGCTCCGCCATTTGATAGCCGAAGGATGTCTTTTTCGATGTAACTTCGCGGCTTCAGCCGCGTCAATGTTACACGAAAGAAGACCGGCATGTTCACGACAACTTTCGTCTGTTTTGTCGGTCCGACGTAGTTCTCGCGTATCTCCGTGCCTATGCCCGTGTAGTGCGTCACGAGGGTCGTGTCCCAGCCCTGCGAGTCGCTCGCCCTCGTAAGGAGAGTCTTGGAGATGCGTCTGCCCGACCCGTCGTACATCATCACGAGGCAGGTTGCATGGCTGGAACCTCCGGAAGGTTCCTGCTGTAGGAATTCTACGGGCATACTTCTTTAATTATAGGAAATTTTCGCGCCAATCAAGGAACCCACAAAGGGCAAGAATCAACCTTCAGTACACATTTACCTTGTTCATATCGGGCTATGCGCTGAAAGGAGTCTGTGTTGTCGAAAATTTCAACAATATCGCAAAGTTCTATTGCTCTTGGCAAGTTTTTGATGGATTCTGAAAAACGTCGTTCCACATCAGCATCGGGAATCCCGTGGCCACCTTTCAGAACACGCGATGCAATCCTTACCTTGGCTATATCGACAGAATCGACGCCCACATAGTACATTTCAATCTGATATCCCAGTTCTCGAGCCCTAACGATGTTGCTCCAAACCGAATTGCCGCAAAGCGTGACTTCTTGGTTGAAGGATTCTCCATCCTCAAAATATTTCCTGATTTTTCCGATTGCGATTTTTCCGGCTTTAAATGCGTCTGCCTCGTTTTGCCAAGAACCGAATTCGCGAACAATTTCGTCCATGTTCACCCGGGGCATATTTCGAAACAAGTCATTAGTCTGGTATAAGGTGGATTTACCTACACCATTGCACCCGGCAAAAAGGATATACCGCTTCATCTAGAACCTGTTCTCTTCAACAGCTTTTCTTTGTTTCTGCTTAAGAACAAGGTCTGTCGCCATGCGGAAAAAATCGGCCTCGTCCGAATCTTCGGCAGACGCAATAAGGTCATAAGACTCATCAAAATTGATGTTCTTGCACTGAGCATACAACTGATGCAAGGCTTCTTTATTCGACATGGCAGCTCCTTTTCTGAGAAGAATATACATTTTTTTCAGGAATAGGGACATGTTTACACGGAAAAAGGCCGCTGGGGCGACCTTTGATGATTGTACTACGCACAATACAAAATAACTAGGTACTCCCGTAGGTTCTAGTCTAAATTCGATTGGCATACCTCTCCAATCATAGGAAATTTTCAGACAATCAACACGCCAGCATCAGGGCTTCACCGTCACGAATTGCTGTTTCTTGCTCTTGGGCTTGTCCGGTATGGACATTCGCCGCGTGTCCTTGGCCTTGTGCAAAAATCAAGGATACTCTGCTGGAACGGGGTCAAGGGTTCTTCTTTTTTCGCGATAGTGTTGTACAACGTAACGCGGAACACTCCGTAGGTGCTTTCGAACTTGGGTGGCCGTTAGCTACGAATCCCATTTTCGTTAAATTCAATTAAAAATTCGTCAAAAATCAATATTTTTCGTCAAATTCACAATAATTTCGTTTAAAATTCGTCAAAAACTTCAGATTCTCAAGAGAACTCCAGCAGAAAAATGAGTAATAAGCAGCAGATTTCCCATAGAAAAATGTACAACTTTGTTAAAATATCCCCTAGAAAAGTGTATATTTCGTAACATGGAACGATCCCTATTTACAAAATTGCAAGCCTGGAAGGACTCCCCGAAATCCAGAATAAAATACTGATGGACTATAATGACGACTTTTCAAAGCATATCCCGTCAAACGATCTGCCTAAAGTTCGGGCGATATGGAATTCTGTCCCCGGTCAGCTTGCAAAAGAAAACAAGAAGTTCATTTGGGGATACCTCCGGAAAGGGGCCCGTGCCAAGGACTACGAAAATGCCATACAGTGGCTCATGGATGCCGGCCTCATTCATAAGGTTCACCGGGTGAAAAAATTCGATATTCCGCTCAAGTTTTATGAAGATTCAAATACGTTCAAGGTATTCCTGAATGACCTTGGCTTGTTGGGCGCACTCGCGAACGTTCCAGCCAAGGAAATCCTGGCCGAGTCCCGACTGTTGACAGAATACAAGGGGTCATTTACGGAACAGTACGTTGAACAGCAAATTCGATGTTCCACCGATATGCCGCTCTATTACTACACCAACGAGAATTCGACTTCCGAAATAGATTTTGTCTTGCAGGCAGAAAGGGTGTATCCTGTAGAGGTTAAGGCGGAGGAGAATCTGAAGGCGAAATCCCTTGCCTATGTACTTAAAGCAAACAACCAGCTGAACGGACTTCGTTTTTCCATGGCGGATTATCGTGAAGAGGCGAGGATGAAAAACATTCCCCTATATCTGATTGATTGGTATTTAGAAAAAGAGTTGCTCTCATAGGAAATATAGCAGCTTATGCGACCATCTTATTTAACCCCAGTATGGTCCAAAAAAGAACCGCGGCCGGCAAATTGCCAGTCGCGGTTTCTTTAAGGTTTTCCGTTAGGAATATAAGGTTGATTAAGCCTTGTTGAGGCGATCCTGGATCATGTCGATGATGTCGGAGAGTTCCTTCGGGAGGTGCTTGCCGAACTTCGGATAGTGATTTTCCTTAACGTCGGCGAGTTCCTTCTTCCAGCCTTCCACGTCAACCTTCGTGATTTCCGGGAGAGTTTCCTTATAGTAGTCAGCGAGACCATCAGTATTGATGGCGCCTTCCTTCGGCATGTAACCGATCGGAGTTTCGACAGCGTTGTCAACACCGTTGCAGCGGTCGAAGATCCAAGCGAGCACGCGGCTGTTGTCGCCGTAACCCGGCCACATGAAGCCACCCGGAAGCTTTTCGTTGTTGGCATCCTTACGGAACCAGTTCACGTAGAAGATCTTCGGGAGCTTGTCTTCGGTAGACTTCTTACCGATTTCGATCCAGTGCTTGAAGTAGTCACCCATGTTGTAGCCGCAGAACGGGAGGATGGCGAACGGGTCGCGACGGATCTTACCGACCTGAGAGGCGTCAATCGTAGAGGCAGCCGTGATTTCGGAACCCACGATGGAGCCGAGGAACACGCCGTGGTTCCAGCTGAGGGACTGGTGGACCAGAGGAATGGTGGACGGACGACGGCCACCGAAGAGGATTGCAGAGATAGGCACGCCTGCCGGATCTTCCCATTCCTTAGCAATGCACGGGCACTGCTTAGCCGGAGCGGTGAAGCGAGCGTTCGGGTGAGCCATTTCTTCGCCCTTAGGAGCCTTGTCCTTCGGGAGAGCGTCACGGGTCTTGCCCTTCCAGTCAACGAGCTTGCCCTTGGCCGGGTAGCCGATGCCTTCCCACCACACGTCGCCGTCTTCAGTGAGAGCGCAGTTCGTGTAGATCGTGTTCTTTTCAGCAGAGATAAGAGCGTTCTTGTTGGATTCTGCAGAAGTACCCGGGGCAACGCCGAAGAAGCCAGCTTCCGGGTTGATAGCGTAGAGACGGCCATCCTTACCAAACTTCATCCATGCAATGTCGTCACCGATGGTTTCGACCTTCCAGCCCGGGATAGTCGGGATGAGCATGGCGAGGTTCGTCTTACCGCAAGCAGACGGGAATGCGCCAGTCACGTACTTGACTTCGCCCTTCGGGTTGGTGAGCTTGAGGATGAGCATGTGTTCAGCGAGCCAGCCTTCGTCGCGAGCGAGAACGGTAGCGATACGGAGAGCGAAGCACTTCTTACCGAGAAGAGCGTTTCCACCGTAGCCCGAACCGTAGGACCAAATGAGGCGTTCTTCGGGGAACTGAGTGATGTACTTGTATTCAACGTCAGCGCAGGGCCAGATGCCGTTGTCGCTTTCGCATTCGCGGAGCGGCTTACCAACGGAGTGGAGGCACGGAACGAAGTCAGCGTTCACGTCTGCATTGAAGATGTCGAGAACCTTCTTACCGGCGCGAGTCATGATGTCCATGTTGAGAACAACGTATTCGGAGTCCGTGACTTCGATACCGTTCTTGGAAATCGGGGAGCCGAGCGGGCCCATGCAGAACGGAATCACGTACATGGTACGGCCGTGCATACAACCCTTATAGAGCTTACGCATCGTCTGCTTGAGTTCAGACGGGTCGATCCAGTGGTTGGTCGGACCTGCATCTTCTTCCTTCACAGAGGAAATGAAGGTACGGGATTCGACGCGGGCCACATCAGACGGGAGAGAACGGAACAGGTAGCAGTTTTCCTTCTTGGCGAGCTTCGTGGCGAGGCCAGCCTTGACGCACTTCTGCATAAGGGCATCGTATTCTTCCTTGGAGCCGTCAACGACAACGACGTTGTCCGGTTCGCACATGGCAATCATTTCATTCACCCAAGTACTGATCTTCGGGTGCTTGATATCGTTAAGGGTAAGACTCATTATGAGCTCCTGTTTGGTTTAACGTTAAGTTTCGATAATTTCGAACGCGGTAAAATTTACAAAAAACAATGTCCAAATTGCAGGGGCATTGGCAATTTTTTGAACTAAATCACCCCATCCGTCCGCCACACGCAGTCCGCCCTATACTGGCGAGCACAAAAAAAATCGTTTTTTTTTGTAAAAATCTTTTCATTTAGCCTAAAATTACATAAATTAGGCTTGTATACACGAAAAGGGCGTTTTAGCCCTCATTATAAGGTTATTACTATATGAGTTGGTCTTATTCTAGAGAACACCAGAAAAACATCCTTTGCATGATCATGGCCGGCGGTCAAGGCAGCCGTTTACAGCCCCTCACCCGCGACCGCGCGAAGCCTGCCGTCCATTTTGGCGGAACTTACCGCATTATCGACTTTGTACTGAACAACTTTATCAACTCCGGCATCTTTAAAATCAAGGTCTTGACCCAGTTCAAGAGCGATTCCTTGAACAAGCACATTTCTGCCGCCTGGAACCTGAACGCAAGTCTTGACCAGTACGTGGACCTGGTACCTGCACAGATGCGCACCGGTGATGACTGGTACAAGGGCACTGCCGACGCCATCTTCCAGAACATCAACTTGATTACGGACGAACGCCCGGACCTCGTGGCAATCTTCGGTGGCGACCATATTTACAAGATGGACATCAACCAGATGATTGATTTCCACCTGAGCCGCGCCGCCCTTTTGACCATTGCCGCCATTCCGGTGCCGGTCTCCGAAGCACGCGAATTCGGCATTATCGAAGTGGACGCCGACAACCGCATGATCGGTTTCGAAGAAAAGCCCAAGAACCCCAAAGAAATGCCCGGCAACCCCGGCTACTGTTTGGCCAGTATGGGCAACTACATCTTTACGAGCAAGTTCCTGGTGCGCGAACTCTTGAAGGGCGCTCAAAACGGCGCTACCGACTTCGGCAAGCACATTATTCCGAGCCTGTACAAGGACTACCCCGTTTACGTGTATGACTTCAACACCAATATCGTGCGCGGCGAACAGGCCAGCACCAAGGGTTACTGGCGCGATGTGGGTACGCTCGACGCCTTCTTCGAAGCGAACATGGACCTCTGTTCCGAAAACCCGCCGTTTGATCTTTACAACAACTACTGGCCCATCCGTACGTTCAACTGGAACCAGCCACCTGCAAGGTTCTTTGCCGGCGAAGGCAACGCCCACCAGGGTGCAGCCATCGACTCCATCGTGTCTTCGGGCTGTATCATTGGCGGCGGTACGGTGGTCAAGAGCATTCTCTCCCCCGGCGTATCTATTCAAAAGGACGCCCTGGTCGAAGAATCGATACTGTTCCCGAACGTGACGATTGGCCCGGGTGCCAAGGTCCGCCGAGCTATCATCGAGAAGGGCCTGCACATTCCGGCCGGCTTCCAGATTGGCTACGACCTAGAACGCGACAAGAAGCTGTTCCATGTGACCGAATCCGGCATCGTCGTGCTCGCGAAGGATACAATCATTAAGGCTTAATCTATTAGCTTTTTGCGACTAAAAAACCCCGACAAAGTCGGGGTTTTTCCATATTCAAACGGATGGTTTAGTTAATCAACGATGATTTCTTCATCATCCCAATCACCCCAATCGCCGTAATCACCCATGTCCATGGATTCTTCGTCAAGTTCCCATTCGCCATCCTGGCAGATCACGGGCATGCCCATCATAGTGCTCTTTGCACCTTCCTGATTGCACTTCAGCATATCCTGCGCAGCGTCCTCATCCAAGGTCCATTCACCTTCGTCGCAAGTCAACGTCATAGAAAGACCGGCAATGACCGTGTCCTTCGTTGCGCCTTCAGTACTGCACACGAGGCCTGCCTCCATGGCTTCTTCATCGGCATCCCAAAAGCCATCTTTGCAAATCAAGGGTGCTTCCATGCCGAAGACAACGTCTATCTTTTTTTCACCTTCGACGGAACAAGGCTGATTGTAACTACCCATAGGGTTATTCACATCCGTTTTCGGATCAGGATCCGTTACAGGATCATCTATAGGATTATCTATAGGGTCATCAATAGGATCACTGTTGCCGCCATCAGACCCCTCATAAACAGGGGTGTCGTTGTCGAGACTGTCTTTCTTACTCGGATAATCATCCTCTTCCTCTTCGTCATCCATATTAACGCCAGAAGAGATATCCTTACACATACCTTCAGCTAGGGATTTGAGTTTGGCAACAGTCACCCCCGCAGCCTCAACTTTAGTCGTTACCGTATTGCCTTCGCAAGTGACTTCGGCATTTCTGTCGTACTTGGCTTCCTGGCATTCCTCTTCGACAGCCTCCTTCGGCATACCCTTGTAGGTCGAAGCGGTAATAAGATAATCGCCCTCGATAGTTTGCTTGACTTCAACGGTTTCACCGCCATAGCTCATGGACCTTGTTACGGAATTAGCGTCTGAACTCACGTTACAACTCGGCGTGCCGCCACTAGCGCTACTCGAAGAGTCTCCGCAAGCCATGAGGCCAAATGCAGCAGTCAAAGAAAGGGCAAATCCAAGTTTTTTCATATTCATCATCGTCTCCTTGTATGTTTTGCAAGAAAGATATCTTTTTATTACAAAAAAACAACAGTTTTTTCAAAAAAAAATTTACCCAAGCATAAAATATGTGTTTATTCACAAAAAAAGCCCCGACATAGTCGAGGCTTTTTAGGTATTTTGGGAGAGAAAACTACTTTAAGCCAGGAGTTTCTTCAGGAATTTCGCCGCCACCTGGCATCGTAAAGCTGGAATCGCCCCAGTTGCCCATGCCACCCGGGAATCCACCGGTGCTGTCGCCACCGAACATTCCACCGAAGTCGGGCATCTGCATTTCCCACTGACCATCCTTGCAGATATAGGTCATGTCCATGCTAAAGGCGTCACCCATTCCCATGGATTCAGTCTTCGTGGCACCTTCTTCGTCGCACTTGTTGGCTGCAGCAGTCGCTGTGGAATCATACACCCACTGACCGTCCGTGCAAACTAACACGGCAGCACCCATCATATTCTGGGTAGCGCCTTCTTCGTCACACTTCATCATGTCGGCGAAAGCCGTGGAATCAAAAGTAAAGCCCGTAGTATCGAAATCAAACGAACCTGGGCCAACATTGGCAGATGTATCTACCGGGGCGTCCGTATTGGGTTCTTCGTTTGCGGGTTCCTCGCTTGCAGAACTTGCTGCCGGAGGTTCATCTGTCTTGCCTTCAGAGCCTTCTTTTGCAGGGTCTGTCGATTCTTTTGTAGAACTCTCTACACTTGAAGAACTTGCAGGGGCTTCATCTCCACCGGCATTAGATTCACTCGAAAGAGTCGGCTGATCTTCACCGCCTGCAGGCGTTTCGGAACTAGCCGATGAGGAATCGTCGCAAGCCATGAAAGTGAACATGGATGCAGCAACTACTGCAAAGCCCAACTTTTTTAGATTCATATTGTCACTCCTTGAAAAAGATATCTTCAATATAAGCATTTCTTACTCAGAAATACGCTGTTTAAACAATTTTAAACAATATTTCGAATAGTCTTGAAATAATTTTTACACACTTATAAAAACATTGCATTCTTCGCTTTTTCACACAAAACAGCCCAAAATTTCTAAATTTGTGCCCATGAGTGAAGAAAACCTGAGCCAAGCGCCGTGTAACGAAATGTCCCAAAAATTGCAAGAAATTGCCAAGGCCCCCAAATACCGTGGCGCCATTTTCCAGATTGAAGCCGACGAAAAAGGCCTCGCCCTGGTCGATGTCAAAGAGGCTAGCCTTAAAGTTTATTTGATGATAGACCCGGAATGCGACAAGATTCTGGAAACCAGGTTCTTTACCTACGGCGGCCCGATTTTTACCGCACTCGCAGACACCTTCTGCAAAAAAATCCAGATGGCGACCATCGACGACGCCTGCGCCATTACCGCCGAAAGCCTGGAACTCGAACTCCGCGACGCGCCGGACGTGCCGGCCATTGCCGCAAACGCACCCGAGATCAAGCAGATGAACACGCTGATCAAGCGCGTTTACGATGTGTACCCCGAAAAGAAAGCGACCGCCATTCTGGTGCGCGAAAAGATGGAGCGCATCAAGTACCGCACGCAAACCGCCGAAGGCCGCGCCGAAGCGGACGCCGAATGGAATGCCCTCACCAAGGTTCAGAAGATTGAAAAAATCGAAGCCTGGCTGCACCAGTCCGTACGCGGCATGCTTCAGGGCGATGGCGGCGACGTTGAAATTCTCGACTTGACCGAAGATAACCGCCTAAAAATCCGCTACCAGGGCGCATGTGCCGGTTGCGGTTCTGCCATGGGCGGAACGCTCTTCTACATTGAAGACGAACTGAAGAACAATGTTTATTACAACCTGATTGTTGAACCGGAAGACCCGCTCGACAACTTTACGCCTAACGAAATGTCCGATGCCGACCGCAATTTGGCTGGACTGGACGACAACAATCCTCCCCCGAGCCTATTTTAAGATGTGAGATGTGGAATGTGGGATGTGAAATGATTAATCTCACACTACACACTACACATTACACATTGTTTTTTATATTGTAGTGAGTAAAAACATCAAAGGAAACTCTATGTCCGAAGAACTCGTTTTGAAATTCGTTGACCCGAAGCCGATGCGCTACGGTGAAAATTCCCACCAGTCCGCTGTGTTCTACCGCGATCCGACCTGCACCGAAGCAAGCCTCGCTACCGCCAAGCAACTCTGGGGTAAGGAACTTTCTTACAACAACATCGTGGACGCTGACGCAGCCCTCGAAATGGCCCGCGAATTCAGCGAAGGCAATGCCGTCGTTATCGTGAAGCACATGAACCCGTGCGGACTTGCAACGGGTGAATCTCTCCGCGAAGCTATGGAAGCCGCTTGGGCAGGTGACCCGGTGTCGGCCTTCGGTTCCGTGATTGCTGTGACCCGCAAGGTGGACCTCAACACGGCCGAGTTCCTCAAGGGCAAGTTCGTGGAAATCCTCCTCGCTCCGGCCTTCGACGACGACGCTCTCGAGTTCCTTAAGAACAAGTCCAAGGACATTCGCCTGTTGGAAGTCGGCGAAATCAAGAAGGCTACGCACTGCAAGGTGTACAAGCACGTGATCGGCGGCATGCTCGTTCAGGACCGCGACGTGGACACCTACGAAAAGTTTGAATGCGTGACCAAGGCCCAGTTCCCGAAGAACAAGGAAGACCTCGCCCGCTTTACCTGGCTCGTGACCAAGCACACCAAGTCCAACGCCATCGTGATGGGCTACGAATATAAGCCCGGCTACTTCCAGGTGATGGGTCTTGGCCCCGGCCAGCCGAACCGCATTGACTCCAACCTCCGTCTTTGCCAGCCGCGCGTTCGCGACAACGTCGCCCGCATGGAAGAAGCCAAGCCCTTCTTCGACGAAAACGGCAAGTGCATTAACCAAGCCGGCCTCAAGGCCCTCGAAAAGAAGGTCTTCGGCGAAGTCGTGATGGGTTCCGACGCCTTCTTCCCGTTCCCGGACAACGTCGAAGCCGCCCACGATGCAGGCGTGCGCTACATCGTGCAGCCGGGTGGTTCCAAGAAGGACGACCTCTCTATCGAGAAGTGCGACGAATTCGGCATCGCCATGGTATTCACCGGCATGAGGCACTTCCGCCACTAAGGGTCGCCTATGGTTCCAACCTCCCAAAAGGAAATCAATCAGCGGGAAAAGGACCTGTACTATACGGTCCTTTCCTTCCTGAAAAAAATTCGCAAGGCAGGCAAGACTACCGCGAAAGAGTGGGACGAATACCGTTCCGCTATCAAGAGTGTAGCCATGACCGCCGATATGGGGAAGGCCGCTGACCTGTGGACCATGGACAACTTGGACCAATTCAGCCCCGACAAAAGCCAGCTCCCGCCGCTCAACGACATGGAATACGTGGCACGCGTGTCACCGGAATTCTTGTCGCAGCTCATGGAAGCGCTCTATTACGGCATGCTTAACCCGACCCAGGCGAACATGATTTCCGACGAGATTCAGGACGCCGATCCGGAATACGTGACTTCGGCCTCGCTCGAGGAACTTCTCGTAAAGCTCTGGATTGGGAACGCCAAAAGCTACCGCAAGATGGTGGCGAACTAGGTGTGAGGTTTGAGCTCGGTCGCGATGCTCCCTCTGAGGTCTGAGTAAAGAGGGGCAAGTTTTCCCCTCGCTCGCACTTCGTAGCTCGCTACCCCTTCTCCTAGGGGACACCCCTAAAACCCCGAATCTAGCAACACAAAACCTGAAAGCGAATGAAATGAGCGACCTCATTACTCAAAGGGGCGAAGCCCCGACCTCAAAGCCTCAACGCGTACGTGTAATTGGAGGCGGCCTTGCTGGCTGCGAAGCGGCTTTGCAACTGGCGAGCCGCGGTTTTAAGGTTGACCTATATGAAATGCGCCCGGTCAAGAATACTCCCGCCCACAAGGACGGACACCTCGCGCAATTAGTTTGTTCCAACAGCTTTAAGGCATTGGGCATTACATCTGCCCACGGACTTTTAAAGCAGGAACTCACGATGCTCGGGAGTTTTTTGCTGGATTCCGCCCGAGAAGCTGCCGTTCCTGCAGGCGACTCGCTCACCGTGAACCGCGATATCTTCAGCGAATCGGTTGAACGTAAAATTGCTGAATCGTCGAACATTACACTCCACCGCGAAGAAGTCACAAGCCTCGAAGGAGACTGCCCCACTCTTGTCGCCGCGGGCCCCTTGGCAAGCGATGCGCTCGCCGATGACATATTCAAGCGCCTCGGCAGCAACCGCCTGCATTTCTTTGACGCCATCGCCCCGGTTGTCGAAACGGACAGCATCGACTTTGACCACGCCTTTTACCGCAACCGCTGGGAAAAGGGCGAAACGGCAGACTTTATCAACTGCCCCTTGGACAAAGAAACCTACGCAGAATTTGTTCGCAAGCTCTGCGAAGCCGAAAGCACCGAGCCGCGTCCGTTTGAAAAGAACGAACTGTTCGAAGGCTGCTTGCCAGTCGAAGAAATGGCGCGTCGTGGCTACGAAACGTTACGCCACGGGCCCATGCGCCCGATAGGGCTTGGGCTTGGAAACGACGGTCATTTGTGGTATGCCGTGATTCAGCTCCGCGCCGAAAACAAGCAGAAGACTTTGTTCAACATGGTGGGTTTCCAAACGCGCCTCAAGTGGGGCACGCAAAAAGAAATCTTCACCATGGTGCCGGCCTTGCGCAATGCGAAGTTTGCACGCCTCGGCTGCATGCACCGTAATACCTTCATCGAATCACCCAAGTTCCTGGACAAGACGCTTCGCCTGCGTCCGGACCTTGAATGCGCCAAGGGCATTCCGCCCACATGGTTTGCGGGGCAAATTACCGGCAGCGAAGGCTACACCGAAGCAGTCGCCACCGGCTGGTACGCCGCCTGGAATATGGCACAGACCCTTTTGCACGGGCATGCCGACCCGCTCCCCGACGAAAGCTGCATCGGGTCCTTGATGAACCGCCTGGTCGAAGAAAACGAAGACTTCCAGCCCATGAATTTCAACTTCGGGCTGCTTCCCCACCACGAAGGCCTCAAGAAAAAGAATAAAAAAGAGATTCTTGCGGCTCGCGCCGAAGAAGCCGTGCGGAAATGGATTGCTGATAGGAAGATTGTCTAGTCTTGGATACAGCAGACAAATCACAAAAAATTGTCTGATTTTCATTTTTTCTTCATATTCTCCCCTAAAAAGGTATATTCCATTAATAATGGAGGAAATATGAAATACAAATACGGAATTGTTCTACCCTTCGCATTTATTTGCATTGTCGCCTGTTCCAGCGACGACGTAAGCAAAGCTACAGACGATCCATCACCAGAATCTTCCTCCAATTCGTTAATAAGTTCTTCAAGTGATTTACAGACTAGTTCCTCCAGCGAATTACCCGTGGACCAGTCATCCAGCAGCGAATTTCCCGCTATTCCTGAATTCTTTGAAGATTCCTGCACCGCGTCTGGAGGGCAGTTCCTGTATGGCGCCTGCATTTGCCGGTCTGAACTCTGCGACATTGCCGAAGCCTGCAATCCCGAAACAGGAAGATGCGCCAACTTTGTTGAAGAGGAATGCCCTGTAGACATAAACGAAAGAACTACGGATTCGGCGCATTACTACCGTTTCAATGTGTATGGCGGTTGCCAGATTATCGGGGCCTACGACGGAAGCGATTCTACGGAATCTTTTTACGGGGATTTCTATTTGTTACGCAACCCGGGCGGACTCACCATGACATACACTAACTTACTGGCATCCTTAAGCATATACAACCGCGAATTTGTAGGCAGACATGGCGATATAGATGCTGAATCCGTGCATGCAACAGTCCCTATCACCAAGGCTCAGCTCAAGGCCAACGTGCCTGACTTCTTTAACGCTTTCTATCCGGATACGGCAGGCCATGAAAGAACGATTGTATTTGAATCAGACCTGAACGAGGACCACACTCTTGATTTGATAATGTACTGCGATGACAAGGTCTTTGGTTGTAAAAGCATGGCTTTGGAACTCGGTTGCAAGGAAGCCTATATAGACCATTCCGAAGTCCTGGCAGTTTGCGATTTGGAGACGACCCAGAAAATGCAAATGAGAGGAATTATCCTCGGGATTAACAGACCCGAGGAGCTAGATGTTCTGTTGCCTGATATTTTAGATTAGGAGAGAGGCATCGCCGCATTATCGGGGTAGCCAGAGTGCCAAAATACTCACTTTGTTTCGTATTTTGCCCTTCGGGCTTACTTGAACTTCGTTCAAGTTAAGGCCTAAAACCATCTGAGTTCGCTTCGCTCTCGATGGTTTTAGTCGAACTGATCAGTTCGAATGACTATACAAATATGAAAATCGCACCCCGTTGGGGTGCGACTTTCATATCGGGGTAACCAGATTGCTGCGCCGGCTTCGGTTTCGCTTCGCTCACTTCCCGGCTTGCCCTTCGGGCTTCACCTTCGGTGAAGCTAATCTGGTTACCTATGATACAAGAAAAGCCCCCAAAAGGGGGCTATTCTTGTATCGGGGTAACCAGATTCGAACTGATGACATTCTGCTCCCAAAGCAGACGCTCTACCAGGCTGAGCTACACCCCGAGTGTGTGCAAATATAGCAAATTATTTCAACATTTTGGAAAGTTATTTATAGTTTTTATTCGGTCCTGACGGACCGGGGTAACCAGATTGCCAAAATGTTCACTTCGTTTCACATTTTGCCCTTCGGGCTTACTTGAACTTCGTTCAAGTTAAGGCCTAGAATCGTCATGTTCGCTTCGCTCTCGACGATTCTAGTCGAACTGACGACATTCTGCTCCCCTATAAGACTGCAAAGTCTTAAAAAGAAAAACCGATTCTAGAAAATCTAGAACCGGTTTCCTGAGCTACGAAGGGCTCGAACCTTCGACCCACGCCTTAAAAGGGCGTTGCTCTACCAACTGAGCTAGTAGCCCGAACGCACCCAAATATATTAAACGTTTCGCCTTTTGTAAAGGCGAATCTTGCATTTATTCGTAAAAATTAACGCTTTTTTGAGGATTTTCCCACTCGCATTGCAACAATATTTGTAAATTTCAACCATGAATTTCAAACACCTTCTGACAGCGGTCTCGGCACTACTCGTAATTCCCGTAGCAAGCCAAGCCTATTTCACTCAAGGCGATGCCGGACAAGAGGTGTTTTCGTTCATCAACACCTTTGATAGCCCGCGTAATGCAGCTCTCGAAAAATCGGCCGGTGCAGGCGTATCTACCGACCCGACGATTGTCCAGCTGAACCCGGCTGCAGTCATTTTGCCCGAAGGCAAGAACCACATTGCATCGGTTCACTGGCAAACGGGCGACATGGCTGACAACCAGGGTAGTATCAGCTATACCGGGCATTACGGCAAGTACATCTTCCAGGTTTCGTACAACTGGCTTTCTTACGGCAGCATTGAAGGTTACGATGAATATGGCAATGCCACGGGCAACGACTACGAACCGTTCAGCCAGCTGGCTACAGCTTCGGTAGCCTTCCCGCTCAAGCATATCCGTTTCGGTGCAACTCTTAAATTTGCAGCCGACAAGCTCACGGACGACGCCGGAGACCGCACGGCCCTGGGAGCCGCATTCGACTGGGGTCTCACCTGGCAGTCCGAAAGCAAACGCTACGGTCTGGCCGTTATGGCACGCGACTTCGGTTGCCTGTTGCGCGACTACGTAGATGATGGCGATGACGAATTTTACCCCATGTCCCAAACCTTTGCCATTGCAGGCTACTTCAGGCCCAAGGTTCTCCCCCGCCTCACGGTTTATGTCGACAACGATTTTCCGCGTTACCAGGAAGCCTTCTTGAGCTTGGGTGGCGAATACGCACTCGGCCAACATCTCTTTGTTCGCGCGGGCTTTCAGCGCACGTGGCTAGACTTGATCCGCGACGCCAAGGAACTGATGGCCTCTGAAGATCGCCCGGATGAAACGAACAACGCCCACATGTTGAGCGCAGGCCTTGGCTACGCCATGGACTTGCTTGCCCTTGATTACAGTTTCTCGTACCTTGCCCAAGGTATGGGTCACGAACACAGGCTTGGCGTGCGAGTGAATTTCTAATTCGGGCTTGCAATGCGGCAGTTTGACGTTATCGTTCTCGAAGAAAACTCCCCGCTATTCAATAATTGGATTCTCCCTTTTGAAGACCCAGCCCTCGGCTGGTTGCACGACAGCGACTGGAACCGCCCGTTACAAAGCATTGATGCCGAATGGGTGGTTTTTGCCAACCCCGCCGTGAAAATTGACCGCGACTTTCTGAATAGTTTGGCCGAATGCATCGAAGGATTCCCGATGGTGGATGCCTTTGCGCCGAGGGTTAAGTTTGAAAGTCACTTTTACGGCGGTTTGCTCTTGAACGGCGCGAAGGGTTTCGCCCCGATTTCTGAAAACGAGAAGATGCGATTTGTCGCGGCACCGAGCCCGCTGATTGCGGTATTTTCGAGCCGGATCATCCAGCGCACGGGGCTGTTCGATTTGGACCTGCCGCCCGAATTCAGACTGCTGGATTACGCCCTCCGTATGGCGCACGCCGGCGGCAAGATGTTCAACGTGCCGTACCTGGTAGCCTCATTGAACGAAGGCAATTATGCCAGACACTTAACAGGGCAATTCTTGCACGAAAAGCAGGCTATCGCTCCGCTGTGGGAAATCTATTACAAGAGCCTCCCCGTAGCCCAGCTATCTGCCTTCACGTTCCGCCATCTGACCATGCTCCCAAAATTCTTGGGGCTCGACAAAGGTAAAAAACGCCGTCAGTTCAAGCGCGACAAGGCCACTTCGCTGTCGAAACTTTCTGCAGAATACCTGAAAGATATAATGTGCAATGTGTAATTAAACATTTCACATCTCACATTTCACATTCTAAAAGAACACCCAGACGGCAAGCCAGAAGACCATCAGGCAGAATTCCATTTCCTTTGAAATTTTAGAAAGGAACGTGCTGCAAAGGGTCATGCAGAGTAGGGCCGCAATTCGGGTCCAGGCAATGTCGATGCCGCGGTAATAAAGGGCGATGCCACCAAAAAGTTCAATCCAACACCAGAGCGATTGCGCAAGCACCAGATAACGCCTGCGATAAAGCGGAAGGGAGGTGGTCGAAAGGCAGAGGCAGAGGGCCAACATGCGGAACGGGTAATGTTCCAGAGTCGGGTCGTTGATGTCGCCGGCAAAATAGCAGAACACTCCGAACAGGACCAAGAAGCCGGCAAGCAGGCCTCCATTGCGGTATGGCGACGAGCCCTTGCGCCACAGGAACGAGGCGCAACCGAGAGCGATGAGGCAAGAGAGCGAATTGGCAAGAGGAGTCATTACTGATCCTCCTTTACCGATTCGGGTACGGCGTTTTCGGCAAGCGTTTCGGCAAGCACGCGCATGTAATTCACTAACCCAAGCGCTTCTTCTGACGTCAAGCGGCCCGCGTAAGGGTTCATGTTCACGCGACCATTCAAAACGACCTTGACAAGAGAATCGACGCCAAGACTATCGATTCGCTGCACACTCAGTTTTTGCGGCACAGGGTAAAATTCGCGCACGAATTTTTCGTTGAAGCGGCCGTCTGTTCCGTGGCATGTGGCACAGCGGGCATTCCATAGCAAACGGGCATGATTTTGAGAAACCGGAGTATCGACACCTATCGGTTGCGAATCAAGTACATTCGATGATTTTTCAGAAGAACCACCCGCAAAGAACGCCCCAAGGCAAACTGCCGCCAAAACGAGCAAAACTACGCACAGAGTTTTTTCACGGCGAGTCATGCCGAAGGATTTTTCAACAAAGTAAGCGCGAACACACAGCGTAAAGGCTGTCACGACAGCAACAATCGGATACAGGAGCGGAATCACGTTCGTAATCGAAAGTTCAACATTCGCAAACACGCTCTGGCCCCACACCCACACAGAGAAGAGAATGGCAGCGGCAAAGCCCACCAGCAAGGGGAATCGCAGGATGCGGTATTCTTCGGAAGACCAGGGCTGCATGTAAAAGCCCTTTCTGAGTTTCTGGATGCCGCGCACGCCCGTGAAGTTTTCTCTTTCGAATTCTTCTTGTTCGGCTTCGGCCAGATCGGTGCCGTCGACTTCGCCAAAATAAGAGCCCGCGCCTTCCATTTTCCTGTTCAAGTAGCGACGAATTCCAAAGAACAGTAGCATGAAACCGCCCACCGAGAAGGCGACAAGTCCCAAGTCAATCCGTCCAAAAGTTGCCGAGGCCGCCGTGGGCGAAACGAGATAGTAGCGTTCCAGGAACAAGCCGACGAGAATCGAGACAGAGAAAAAGATTCGGCCAAGACGGTGTTCGCGAATCACCGACACCATTCGAAGTTGCGGAAGGACTCCGGCAAAGATAAACGCCGAAGTGCAGAAATAGCCTTTGAGAATGAGATCCCAAATCCAGATGGCGCAAAGGATCCAAGTGCAAATGAGCTGCAGGCGTTCCAAGAGGCGCACGCGGTAGCCTTCGGCACAAATCAAGAGGTTCACAAGCGCAAGGCCCGAAAGAATCGCCCCTGCGATAAAGTAGACCGGGAAGAATGCGCCGCGCCACTCCGGCACGAACGTGGTTGCAAAATCCAGGCTCACTATCGTATGTACCCAAAGCACCAACGGGAACAGGAGCCACGCCAAGGGCTTACGGTATTTATCGAGAGCCGGAATTTCGCGGGACTTTAAATGCACTCCAAAGAACAAGAGCGACAGAAGCGCATACACGGCAATGCAGCAGAAGTCCCACACCAGGGGCGAGCGCACGTTGGCAAAGTTGCCGCGGGCATCGAGGAAGGGGGCCACCATGTAAAAGTTATCGATAACGCCCAAGTGCATGAGCGGGAAAATTCCTGCAAACACAAGGCTTACGAGTGTCGAAAGTTCTGCAATCAAGGCGGTGCGGCGGTCCAGCTTGATATCGAGCGCAAGGAAAATCGCCGACAGGAGCGTGCCGGCATGGGCAAGCCCAATCCAAAACACGAACAGGCTAATGGGCGTGCCCCAGAAAGTCTGGGAGTCCACCATCCAAGCCGAAGGCCCCTGATAAACAGAGTAACCCAGAGCGTAAAGCCCCGGCAAGAACAACGTGAGCCCCAAAATCATCAGGTAGCGAAACATTAGCGCCTCCCCCGCATAAATACCACGGAAGGATCCAGATTGGCCAGTTCTCGCGGCGCATACAGAACGCGGTTCTTGGTGAGCTTGACTAGCGGTGACTTTTCGTCGAGCCAGTTGCCAAAGATGATGGCGTTCTTGGGGCAGGCTTCGGCGCAGGCGGTTTTGACGCCGCGGCCACGCCATTCTTCGGCGGCGGTGCCCACGGTGAGCGAGGTTTTGAATTCAAGGCGGTCGTTCTGCAGGCGGTGCAGGCAAAGGCTGCATTTTTCCATAACGCCCTTGTCGCGGAGCGGGACTTCGCGATTGAACTGGCGGGCAAGCCCGAGTTTTTGGGCGTCGTTGAAATTGAACTTTCGGGCCTGAACGGGGCAATTCGCGCCGCAGAAACGGCTTCCCGTACAACGCTTGTACATCATGGCGCTTAGGCCATCGGGCGTGTGATTGGCGGCCCCGGTCGGGCAGACGCGCTCGCACGGGGCATTCCCGCAGTGCGCGCACATGAAGGGGGCGCCGCCGCGCATGTCGACCCAGTGCATAAAACGCCCGCAGGCGGCATCTTCTTCGGGAACGAGCGGCACATTGTTTTCAAGGTTGCAGGCCAGGATGCACTTGCCGCAACCATCGCAGGCATCCAGATCTATCGCCATGCCGAAACGGTTGAGAGTCGAGGCCCCCGGAATCTTGAGGGCACCCGGAGTCGGGACTTTCACGAGGTCAAGCGTTTTTTTCGCCTGAGACATGGCGAGCTTGACTTCGTCTTCAAAACGCTTGAGTTCGGGCACCGAGAGCTGCGACGCGATATCGCCGAGGACCGCCGACTTACGGCAACCGAAAAGGAGCCCCATGACAGCCACCAGCGAGCAACTCTTGATGAATTCGCGACGATCCATTCCCATAAGATACCTTACCGCGCTAGCGATGGCAAGCGGCGCAGTACGTGGCCGCCGGTTTAAAGCCTTTTTCTTTGAAAGTTTCGCCGCGATGGCACTTTAAACAACTCTGCATGTCGAATTTTTCGCCGCCGTAGCGGTTTTGCATATGGTTTGAACCATGGCAGTCGCTGCAAGCAACGCCTGCAGCCGCATGCACGCCGTGATGGAACACCACATGTTCCGGCAAAATCCGCTTGTGCGACCAGGGGCGGTCATCGGCCTTGGCCAAGACGGAATCCAGCGTCTCGATTCCCGGATTTTCTGTCAGCGGAAGCCTGTGGCAGTCCATGCAGTCCGCCTTGGAGGGCATGTAGGCATTCGCCGAGGCGCGAGCGCCCGTATGGCAGGCGGCGCAATCCAAACCGATGGAATCGCCGTGCAACGCGTGGTCAAAAGGAATCGGCCCCGGAGCATGTTCAGGAACGCGCGACTCCCCCATCAAGAAATCCGCCAAAAAGAACGCAAAGACCACACCGAACGCCAGCGCCGCTATTCTGAACGAACGATTCCGGAATAAAATGTTATGCCGAGTTGTTTTTTGCATTTTTAATTACACATTCCACATCCCACATTACACACTTTACTTCGGCCTTCCCGGATCATCCGGATTCTTGAGAATGTACAGGAGCCATGCCGTCATCATTTTCGCCTGTTCTTCGGTCAGCGGAGTGATTTCCATGGCCGGCCATTCATCAGGGTGCTGCGGAGTCGGATGCATCAGGTACTTGACCATTTCTTCCGGCTTTTCGGCATACTGCGCTACATTGTCGCGCATCGGAGGTGCCGCAAACTTGCGCGCCCAGCGGTGGCAGGCCTTACATTCGTAGTTATAGTATTCCTGGGCTTGCGTTTTGAGTTCAGGCGTAACCGGCGGAAGCACAGACAAATTCGAGACTGCATCTACCGCAAAAAGCGTACATGCCACTCCAAATACAAATGCTGCGACGCGCAATTTCACTAAAACACCATCCTTCAGGAGCGAGAGCTCCACGTGTCAAATATATGTTTTTATTTTTACACATAGGAGACACAAATGAAAAAAATACTTTTTTGCTTAATGCTTTTGGCGGGTTTTGCCGCAGCGAATACATGTACCGAAGCGTGGTTTTACATTCGAAATCCTGTATTTTTGCTTATTCCCCAGAACGCTCCATATATTGATTCTGCCTATTTCAAAGAAGGAACCGAAGTAACATTTTTCAAAGCATCTTATAGAGATGGTCACATTGATAAAACATATCAAGGGCTTATTTGGGAAAACTACGGAAGCGGAATCACAGATATTGACCAATATTACGTTTCTAGAGACGAAAGCGTTCTATCTAAAAAAGATTCTGAAGTTCTACTTTCTGATTCGACATTTGGAGACACAACTTATTTGGAAAGAATGTGTTATTATAACGGAAAAATTAGTCAAAAAATTTTTCATAAAACAACCAACTCCTACGCATCAAGTTTTAGTACAGAAGACTCCTATAGGAAAGGTTCTAATGGCACAATGGAAAGTTTTTCATGGGAAGAACTCACCGAATTTTTCTTTAGAAATGACTCTCTAATTAAGATAGACACCTCAAATTTTTCTCCAGACGGTTCCCCAACAAATCAAATCACCTATTATGTAGAAGATCCTGAAGACGACTATAAATGCTATGAATACAAAAATGACTCTTTAACAGGAACCTTAACCTATCAAAAAAAAAAACGCGGTTATTCTTTGAAGTATTTTAATCAAGATATCTTTCAAGAATATTTCATGGTCATCCCAGACGCAATCACCGCCATTCGCAAGCAGCGTCCGACGGTAAAGATTTCGCCGAAGGCTAGGTACTTCGATTTGCTGGGTAGGTATAAATTCAGTAAGTAAAATGGGCATTAGTGAAATCATCATTATCGCGATTGTAGAGGCAATGGACTGCTTCGCCGTCGCAATCGCCACGGGACTTTCAAAGAAAGGAATCAAGTACAGCCGCGCCATGCTCCAGGCGGTTAGCTTCGGAGTATTCCAGGGCGGCATGACGCTGCTCGGGTATTTCCTCGGGAGTTTCGCCGAGCGCTGGTTCAATTCCGTCGGCACTCCTATCGCCTGCACCATCCTTTGCATTCTGGGCGGGCGCATGATTTGGGGCGCTGTCCGTGGTGACGCAGGCGAAGCGGAAGGCGAACAGATTGCCGCGAAAAACTTGACGATCGCAAACATTTTGTTGCTTTCGGTCGCGACAAGTATTGACGCATTCGCTGTCGGGATTTCGTTTGCATTTCTGAACGCGAACATGGTTCTTGCCACCAGCGCCATCGCATGCGCAAGCTTTATCATGGGCGTCCTCGGGTACGAAATCGGCCGTCACGCCGCCAAACGGTTCAAGACAAAAATTCCCGAAATCATCGCAGGAATTATTTTGATTTCAATCGGAATCAAAATGTTTGTATAACGCCTTCGGCACGCCGATAATATAGCCCATACCTCAAAGTGCCGCAGGCACGAGCCCACACCTCACTACCTTAAACTCTTTCTATATTAGCAGGTATGGACCAGAAAGACATTGACCGCACCCGGTATTTTGAGCTAAAGAAACAGCTGGAAGAAGCGAGCCGCCTTTATTACAAGGATGGCTTCTCCCCCATGAGCGACCAAGATTTCGACTTCGGGCTCAAGGAGATGGAAGCTCTTGAAGCCAAGTACCCGGAGCTGCGCGGCAAGGATTCCCTGACGCAGCGGGTCGGCAGTGACCTGACGAATGACTTTGCGAAAGTCGCACATGCGGTTCCGATGCTCAGTATCGCGAACGTGTACAGCGCCGAAGAAATGGCAGAGTTCGTGAAAGCCGCGGAAGAAGGAATTTCAGCCCTTGAACCCCAAACCTCAAACCCCAAAGCGACCGAAGGTCGCGACCTCACACCTCATACATGGATCTGCGAGCGGAAAATCGACGGCGTTTCGCTTTCGATTGTCTACGAGAATGGACGCTTGAAGCAGGCGGCCACCCGCGGCGACGGAGCCCAGGGCGACGACGTGACCCTGAACGCACTCACGATTGCGGACATTCCCGAATATTTTGACGCGAAGAAGCTGAAAATTGACCCGAGCGAAATCCCGCAGGGCACATTCGAGGTACGCGGCGAAGTCTACATGGAACGCGAAGCCTTCGAACGCCTGAACGAGCAGTTCATTCTAGAAGGCAAGAAGATTTTCCAGAACCCGCGCAATACCGTTTCGGGTTCGCTCAAGCTCAAGAGCGTGGCCGAATGCAAGACTCGCCCGATGCGATTCTTCGCTTACCACATTCCGCAGAGCAACAACAAGACGCACGAAGAAAACCTGCTGCAGCTCAAGAAGCTCGGGTTCCACACGAACGACTACTGGACAGCCGATACCACCGACGAAATCATGAAGATTTCGGAGCAGATTGGCGCGAGCCGCGACAGCCTCCCCTTCGAAATCGACGGCATGGTCGTGAAGCTGAACGACCTCGCCATGCAGCGCGCGCTGGGCACCACGAGCAAGAGCCCGCGTTGGGCCATCGCCTACAAGTTCAAGGCCGAGCGCGCCTACACGCCGCTCCTTTCTGTTGAATTCCAGGTGGGGCGCACCGGGGCCGTGACGCCCGTGGCAAACCTCGCCCCCGTGCGCCTCGCGGGCACTACCGTCAAGCGCGCCACCCTCCACAACTTCGACGAAGTCTCGCGCTTGGACCTGCATTACGGCGACACCGTCGGCGTCGAGAAGGGCGGCGAAATCATCCCGAAGATTACCGATGTCAAGAAGGAACTCCGCCCGGCGGGGGCCGTCCCCGTGACCGCCCCCGAAAAATGTCCCGTCTGCGGAGAACCGCTCACCCACATCGACGACGAAGTGATTCTCCGCTGCGAAAACATGCACTGCCCGGCGCAAGTCCAATGCCTCTTCGAGCATTTCGTGAGCCGCGAGGCCATGAACATCGAGAACTTGGGCCCCGCCCTTATCGCAAGCCTGATTGCCACGGGCAAAATCAAGCGCATTCCGGACTTGTACCGCCTCACACTCGAAGACCTGGAATCGCAGGAGCGCATGGCCAAGAAGAGCGCCAAGAACGTCTTCGACGCTATTGCCGCCTCCAAGGAGCGTAGCCTCGAAAACCTGCTGCACGGTCTCGGAATTCGATTCGTAGGCCGCACCAGTGCCCGAAACCTCGCCAAGCATTTCCGCACCCTCGAAGCGATCCGTACCGCCACCGTCGAAGACTTGCAAAACGTCACCGACGTCGGCGAACGCATCGGGAAATCCGTCTACGACTTCTTCCACACCGAACGCTACACGCAAGAAATCGACGAACTTATCGCACTCGGTTGCCCCACTGAATTCAAGGGCGTCGTAAAGACGCTATTCCAGGGACAGACAGCAGTCATTACCGGAACGCTTCCGAGCATGGACCGCGACGAAGCCCGCAAACTCATCGAAGAAAACGGCGGCAAGGTATCGGGCTCCGTGAGCAAGAAGACCAGCTGGGTCTTGGCAGGCGAAGCGGCGGGCTCCAAGCTCACGAAGGCGAACGAGCTCGGGATTCCCGTGCACGACGAAGCCTGGCTTTTACAGCAAATCGCCTCCAGCGCAGACGAATCCGTTACAGATTCTGTAAACAACGCTGAAAACAACTCCGAAAATGGATTGCCAAGTCCCTCCAGGGCTCGCAATGACGTTCAAAACCCGAACGAACAATTAAGTCTTTTCTAGCCACATTTTCTATATATATGGCGTAAAAAACAACCTCAATTAGGTTACCCCTATGGAAATCAATAAGGACATTGCCGACATCCGCGCCGCCGAAGAAATTCTTCATAAAAAGAAGAAGTACCTGCTGTGCTATCATAATTTTAACGTGAAAAACTGCAAGAAATCTGCCGAAGAAATCCGAAAGATTGCCGCAGCCGCAGGTTCGCCCATCTCGATTGCCGTCGTACCCTCTATCGGGGGCGTCCCAGAATCCGAAGCCGACGCCTTCCGTGAAGAAATCGGAAAATTCGTGCAGGAAGGCTACGAAATCTTGCTCCACGGTGTGCGCCACAACGCAGACCTGTTCATCAAGCGTAATCCCATCGGCAAGCTCGCGCTCGCCATTTCGCACAACGGGGCCGAATTTGCAGGCCTGAACAAGAAACTTTCGCAGATGCTTTTAAACCGAAGCATCGCCCTCTGGAAGGCACACGGCTTTGGCCGTCCATCCGGATTCATTGCCCCGGTCTGGCTCGACAACAAGCACCTCAAGAAGCAGGTGCTCGAAGAATTCAACTTCTACGAAGACATGCTCTACATTTACCGTAAAGTCGGTAAGAAAGTAAAGCAGTCTTTCTCGCAGATTTTGACCTTCTCAATTTTCCCGCAGGCCCTCCTCGGAGCCATGCAGGTTTTCTCGCGCCTCGCCCTCCTTATTTACAGGGGGACCCCTCGCCTAGTGATTCACGCCGGCGACATGAAGGCCATGGGTGAAGAAAACCTGCTTTCGCTTGTGAAGTTCGCTTCCAAGCACCGCGAAAAAATTATGTACCAGGATCTATAAGAGACCGGAGAGACACAAATGATACTCAATAGATTCCTAACACGAACCGAGTACTCCTCTTACGAGGATCTCTACGAAAACTTTAAGCTCAATATTCCCGAAGACTTTAACTTCGCCTACGACGTGGTCGACGAATACGCGAAGACCGAACCCAAGCGCGAAGCATTAGTCTGGTGCGATGACAACGACGAAAACCACATCTTTACCTTCAAGGACCTTTCGATTGCCTCGCAGCGTACCGCGAACTTTTTGGTAGAAAAGGGAATCAAGAAAGGCGACCGCGTGATGCTGATTTTGCGCCGCCGCTACGAATTCTGGTTTTTCCTCTTGGCGCTCCACCGCATTGGTGCAATTGCCATTCCGGCAACGAACATGCTCGCCGCAGAAGACCTGGAATACCGCTTTAAGGCCGCCGACATCAAGATGGTCGTCTCTTACGACGATCCGGCACTCCAAAAGGAAATTGACACCGCCTGCGAACACACGCACATTGTCGAAACGCTCGTGACCATCGGACAGTCCCGTCAAAACTGGATTAGCTTCTACGACGACTACGAAATCTGCCCGCCAAGTTTCCCGCGCCCCACAGGCGATGCAGCCACGCACAACGACGACATCATGATTGTCTACTTTACCAGCGGCACCAGCAGCAACCCCAAAATGGTCGCCCACACCTTCAGCTACCCGCTCGGTCACATCGTGACCGCCAAGTACTGGCAGAACGTGATTGACGGAGGCCGCCACTTAACCGTTGCCGAAACCGGCTGGGCCAAGGCGCTCTGGGGCAAAATTTACGGCCAGTGGATTGCAGGTTCTGCCGTATTCACCTACGACATGAACGTGTTCATTCCGGGCAAGTTGCTCGAAAAGATGCAGGAATACAAGGTGACCACCTTCTGTGCGCCGCCGACCGTTTACCGCTATATTTTGCAGCACGGTGTCGAAAAGTACGATCTTTCTAGCCTCAAGTACTGCACCACCGCAGGCGAGGCGTTGAACCTCGACATTTACAAGAAGTTCTTCGAAAAGACGGGACTCCGCCTGCACGAAGGCTACGGCCAAACCGAACTCACGCTTACCACGGGCAATTTCGAATGGATGGAAGCCCGCCCCGGTTCCATGGGCAAGCCCTCCCCCGGCTACCGCATGGATATCGTGGATGCCGATGGCAACAGCTGCGGCCCCGATGAAGTCGGCGAAATCATCATCAAGATTGACGAAGGCAAGCCCTTCGGCATGTTCGGCGGCTACTACCGCGACGAAGAACGCACCCAGAAAGTATTCGAGGGCGGAGTCTACCACACCGGCGACACCGCTACCCGCGACAAGGATGGATTCTTCTGGTTCGTGGGCCGTACCGACGACTTGATCAAGAGTTCCGGCTACCGCATCAGCCCCTTCGAAGTCGAAGAAGTGCTCCACAAGCACCCGGCCGTGCTCGAAGTAGCTGTGACTGGCGTCGAAGACAAGTCCCGCGGACAGGCCGTGAAGGCAACCGTTGTGCTCCAGAAGGGCTACGAAGCCTCGAAGGAACTCGCCAAAGAAATCCAGCTGTTCGCAAAGAACGTGGCTGCCTCTTACAAGAGCCCGCGTATCATCGACTTCGTGTCGGAACTGCCGAAGACCATCAGCGGGAAAATCCGCCGCGCCTCAATCCGCGACAAGGATAAGGAAGATGCCAACGCGGCCACCGCAGCTAAGGATGCCGCCTCTCAGGAAACCGAGAAAAAAGAAAATTAACCACAAAACCATTTATAATTCATGACAAAAAGACGCGTAGTAATCACTGGTATGGGAGCCGTGACTCCCGTTGGCAAGAACATCAACGATTTTTGGGCAGCCATTCGCGAAGGCAAGTGCGGTGTCGGTCCCATCACGCTTTTTGACGCAAGCAGCTGTCCGGTAAAGATTGCGGCCGAAGTCAAGGACTTTAAGCCCGAAGAACACGATATCGACCCGAAGGAAGCCCGCCGCATGGCCCGCTTCACGCAGTTCCTGCTCGCCGCCTCCAAAGAAGCAGTCAAAGACGCAAGCCTTACGCCCGAAGACTTAGCCCAGGATACCACGGGCATTGTCGCTGGTACAGGCCTCGGTGGCATGGACATTATCGATTCCACCTACACGCAGTACATGAATGGCGGCAAGCGCAAGGTATCGCCCTTGGCCATGCCGCAGCTGATTCCGAACGAAGCGGGCGCAAATGTGTCTATCGCCCTCGGCATTACAGGCCAGGCCCACACGGTCTGCACCGCCTGCGCTTCGGGCACCGATGCTATCGGTGTCGCCCTCGACGCAATCCGCTCGGGTCGCTTGGACATCTGCCTTGCCGGTGGTTCCGAAAGTGGCATTACCGATTACAGCATCAAGAGCTTTGCCGGCATGCACGCCCTTACAGACAAATTCAACGACTGCCCGGAAAAGGCCAGCCGCCCGTTCGACTTGAACCGCTCCGGATTCGTGATGGGTGAAGGCGGTGCCGTGCTCATTCTCGAAGAACTGGAACACGCCAAGGCCCGCGGCGCAAAGATTTACGCCGAACTCGCTGGCTACGGAGCTTCTGCCGACGCTTACCACATCACGAGCCCTCGCCCGGGTGGAGAAACTTGCGCAAAGGCACTCACCCGCGCCATCAAGGATGCAGGCATTGCCCCGACCGACATCGACTACTACAATGCCCACGGAACCTCGACGCACCTGAACGACGCGACCGAAACCGCCATGCTCAAGGTCGCCCTCGGCGAACACGCCTACAAGATCAAGGTGTCGAGCACCAAGAGCATGACAGGCCACTGCGTGGGTGCCGCCGGTGTGTGCGAGGCCATCGTCTCGACTCTTGCGATTCGCGACTCGTTCTACCCCGCCACCATCAACTACGAGACTCCGGATCCGGAATGCGACCTGGATTATGTCCCAAACAAGGGTGTCGAAGGCAACATCGACGTCGCCGCGTCCGCCTCACTTGGGTTTGGCGGTCACAATGGTGTCGTGATTATCAAGAAATATAACGGCTAATGAGCTCGGGCCTACGGCCCTTTGAGCCATGAGGACGTTCCCTACGGTCACTTAGAGATATGACAAGGCGCCCCAATAAAGGGGCGCTTAATTTTTCGCCAATGGAGCTTTACATTTCAAAGGTTCCTTGAACCGTCCTCAAAGCGAGTGTAACGAGCGACCTCATACCTCGCTGCTATTGTTCATCAAGCCATCTTTGTAGAATTATGGCGGCAGCGAGTTGATCGATGACCGCCTTATTTTTTTGCTTTTTCTTCTTGCTAAAGTAAGAAGTCTTTTCTTGCGCCTGCACGCTGGAATACGATTCATCCTGCGTGTACACAGGCATGCCCGGGAAACGCGTTTTCAAGTCTTCGATGAACTTCTCCACCACCACATTCTTGCCGTCTTTACGGCCATCAGGGTGATACGGCATCCCCACCACAAAAGCGTCTACCTTATTGATTTTCACCAACTCATCTAGGCGAACAAACAGGTTTGTCGTCTTCTGGTCAATCGTTTCTCGCGAAAAAGCCATACGGAACTCGGAGTCGGCAAAGGCGACCCCGACGCGGTGTTCACCATAATCAAGCGCAAGGTAGTTCATAGAGCGAAATATAGCAATAAAGAATAGCGGTAGACTCGGCGAAAAAATGGTCGCCAAGCGCGGGAAATTTTTCCCTTTTTACATTTTCTTGATTTTCGGCAATTTCAGCCGATAAAAAGCAGTTTAAAAAGTTTACATTTTTCTATCTTTGTGCCCACTATGAGCAATTTGAAGAACGATTTATGGGTCGGCGTGGACGTTGGTTCCACCACCGTGAAGATCGCGGTTGTCGATCCAGAGACCAACAAGCTTTTGCACTATACTTACCAGCGCCACAATGCCATGCAGGCACAGAAGGTTTTCGAAGTGCTGCGCGAGGCGCATGGACTTTTCCCCGATAAGAATTTTAGAGTCGCCTTCTGCGGAAGTGGCGGTCAGCCCTTCGCCGAAGCCACCCACGCCTTCTTTGTACAAGAAGTCGTGGCAAACGCCCTTGCGGTGCGCGCCACCTATCCCGAATCCCGAGTCGCTATTGAACTCGGCGGTCAAGATGCAAAAGTGGTATTCTTCGAAAAAGACAAGACCACCGGCAAGCTCATTGCCTCTGACATGCGTATGAACGGCGTGTGCGCCGGCGGTACGGGTGCATTTATCGACCAGGTGGCCGAACTTCTGCGCATCAAGACCGAAGCCTTCGAAGGCTTTGCCAAGCGCGGCCAGAAGGTCTACGAAATTTCGGGCCGTTGCGGCGTATTCGCCAAGACCGACATCCAGCCGATGCTGAACAACGGTATCGCCAAGGAAGACATCGCCCTTTCCAGCTTCCATGCCATCGCGAAGCAGACCATCGGTGGCCTTGCCCAGGGTATGGAAATCAAGCCGCCCGTGATCTTCGAAGGTGGCCCACTCACCTTTAACCCGACGCTTGTCCGCGCCTTCAAGGAACGTCTGGGCATTAACGACGAACAGGCCATTGTGCCGGAACACTCCGAAGTGCTCGTGGCCATGGGTGCAGCCCTTTCCTTGGGTTCCATGTTTGCCGACCAGGAATGCTTCTACCGCAAGGAAGGCTCCCTGGACGCGCTCATCCACTTTAACGAAACGCGCCAGGCCGAAAACAAGGCCAAGGCTGCCGCCGACTTGTTCTTCAAGAACGAAGCCGAATACAAGATGTTCCTCGAAGAACACAAGATGGCCGGCAACCACTACCCGCAGCCCGTATCGGGCTCTACGCTCAACGTTTACCTGGGTATCGACGCAGGTTCTACCACCACGAAGTTCGTGCTCATGGACGAACAAGAAAACATCGTGGATGGTTTCTACGCGAGCAACAACGGCGAACCGCTGCAGGTGCTCAAGAACGCCTTGAACGAACTCAGCGACCGTTACGAAGAATACGGCTGCAAGCTCAACATCTTGGGTGTCGGTACCACGGGTTACGGCGAACAGCTCTTTGCGAAGGCCGTGCATGCCGACTTTCACACGGTGGAAACGGTCGCCCACGCCAACGCCGCCCAGAAGATTTGCCCCGACGTAAGCTTTATCCTCGACATCGGTGGCCAGGACATGAAGGCCATCTCCGTGCAGGACGGCGTGGTCACGGGGATCATTCTGAACGAAGCCTGCTCTTCCGGCTGCGGTTCGTTTATCGAAACCTATGCCCGCAGCCTCGGCATTCCGATGGAAAAGATTGCAGAACTCGCGTTCAACGCAAAGAGTCCTTCCCAGTTAGGCAGCCGCTGCACCGTGTTCATGAACAGTTCCATCATCACGGAACAGCGCGACGGCAAGCAGCCCGAAGACATTATCGCGGGCATCTGCCGCTCCATCATCAACAACGTGTTTACGAAGGTCATCCGTATCCGCAACCTGAACACGCTCGGCAAGAAGGTCGTGGTGCAGGGCGGTACGTTCAAGAACAACGCCGTTCTCCGCGCCTTCGAACAGTACACCGGCTTAAAGCCGATCCGTCCGGAACGTCCGGGCGAAATGGGTGCTATCGGTATCGCTCTCCTCACCAAGAAATTCATGGAAGAAAAGCGCAAGACCGAACCGGAACTCAAGAGCCGCTTTATCGGGCTTGACGCCATGAAGACCTTCAGCTGGCACAACCAGCCGGGTCAGCTCTGCCAGTACTGCACCAACCATTGCTCGCGTACCATCGTGACCTTCAGCGACGGCCAAAGCTTCGTGACGGGTAACCGCTGCGAACGCGGCGAAGTCACCGCCGACCCGAACGATCCGAAGACCAAGGCACTCATCGCCGAAATCAACAAGAAGATGCAATCCGTGCCCGACATGATCAAGCGCACGAACCAGCTGTTGGTCAAGGACTACGCTCCGGCAAAGCTCGTCGAAAACAACGGCAAGACCATCGGTATTCCGCGCGTGCTCGAATTCTGGGCATCGCTCCCGTTCTGGAAGGCCTTCTTTACGAGCCTCGGCTACACCGTCGTGGTAAGCCGCCAGAGCGACTACAAGATGTTCGAAGCGGGTCTCCACAGCGTGCCCTCCGACACCGTGTGCTTCCCAGCAAAGCTTGTACATGGCCACGTGCTCAGCCTCATTGAAAAGAAGGTGGACCGTATCTTCTTCCCCATGATGGTTGCAGTCCCCAGCGACCACACCAAGTTCACGGCAACATCTGTTTGCCCGGTGGTGCAGGCCTACCCGAACGTGTGCAAGAACACCGACGAGCCCGAAAAGAATTACGGCGTGCCCATGGACCAGCCCATATTCCACTGGTTCAACGCCAAGCTCCGCAGAAGCCAGACCATCGACTGGTTCCACGAAAACTGGAAGCTCGACAAGAAACTTTTGGACAAGGCCGTTACCGAAGGCGAGAAGGCACTCAACAACTACCGCACCACGCTTTTGGAAGAAGGCCAGAAGATCCTCGACGATGTACGCGCGAAGAACTCCTTTGCCGTGGTGATTGCAGGCCGCCCCTACCATGCGGACACGCTCATCAACCACAACATCGCAAGCCACTTTACCGCCATGGGCATTCCGGTGCTCACCACCGAATCGCTCCCCGGCGTTTTCGACCAAGATGTGCCGAGCCACACCCGTATCGAAATCAAGAACACCTTCCACTTGCGCATGATTGGTGCCACCATGATTGCAGCGAAGGACCCGAACATCGAACTTGCCCAGATTGTAAGCTTCGGTTGCGGACACGACTCGATTTTGACCGACGAAATGATGCGCATGCTGCACCTTGATTCCAATAAGGAAATGCTCATGCTCAAGCTCGACGAAGGCGATGCCCGCGGCCCCGTGGGAATCCGCGTCAAGAGCTTTATCGAAACCGTAAAGGCCCGCCGCGCAGCGAACCTGCCCGACAAGCCAGAAAGCAACGAACCGCTGTTCCATACGCCGTTCTTGCCCGAAGACAAGAAGCGCCGTCGCATTCTGACGCCGAACCTCTCCCCCGCCTTCTCCGTGCTCGCCAGCGAATACATGAAGCGCGAAGGATTCATCGCCGAATACCTGCCCGTGGCAGACAAGAAGGCAATCGAACTCGGCAAGAAGTACGTGCATAACGATATCTGCTTCCCCTGCCAGGTGAACATCGGCGAAGCGCTCCACTGGCTCGTCGATCACCCCGAAGTTCCGCAGAACCAAGTTTCCATGTGCTTGGCGAAGAACTGCGAAAACTGCCGCGCCGTGCAGTACGCGGTACTCGCCCGTAAGGCGCTCGACGAAGCCGGTTTCAAGGACGTGACCATCATTACGACCGGTGTCGACTACAAGGGCATGCACCCGGGCTTCCAGCTGGGTCTGGACTTTAGACTCCACATGCTGTGGGGCCTCGTGACCATGGACGCTATCGAAACCATGTACCGCGCCGTTCGCCCGTACGAAGTGAACGCCGGCGACACCCAGAAGGTTTACGACGAATGGATGCCGAAGGTGATTGGCGTTGCAGGTCACCTCTCCACCATGCAACTCGTGCGCCCCTCCAAGCTGATCGAAGTCTTTGAACAGTGCATCGAAGCATTCAACGGTATCGAAATCACCGAAGAACGCAAGAAGGGCATCCGCAAGCCGCGCGTTGCCGTGCTTGGCGAAATCTTGATGAACTACCACCCGAGTGCAAACGGATTTGTGGAAAACTACCTGATGAACAACGGTATGGAAGTCTACCTGCCGGGCATGACAGACTTCTTCCGCGTCGACGAAGTGGTTCGCGAAGAAAAGATCAAGCGCGGATTCTCCGCAAACCCGATGATGGACCGTCTCGAAGGCGGCGTGACCAGCAAGGTCTATACCCACGCTGTAGAGACCGCTCGCAAGTCCATGCACAAGTTCAAGCTGTACGAACATCATGCAGACTGTGTGGAACTCAAGGATTACGTGTCCGACATTATCGACCCCACCTACAACACGGGTGAAGGTTGGATGATTCCGGGCGAAATCCTGTACAACGCAAAGCACGGCATCAACAGCTACATCATTTTGCAGCCGTTCGCATGCCTTGCCAACCACATCTCTGGCCGCGGCCTCACCAAGGCTGTGAAGGAACGTTGCCCGCATATCCAGGTTTTGAGCCTCGACTACGACCCGGATACGAGCTTCGCGAACATCGAAAACCGCCTGCAGATGCTCATCATCAACGCCCGCGAACTAGAAAAAGCGAACGCCGAAGCATAGCTTCGGCGGAGAGTAGACAGTAGGAAGTAGACAGTAGACAGTAACTTCTAACTTCCTACTACCTACTTCCAACAAACCTGTCTACTTCCTACTTCAAACTTCCTACTAAACATGCTCAACGTTTCTAATGTCAGTCTTCAATACGGTAGCCGCGTCCTCTTCAAGGAAGTGAACCTTTCCTTCAAGCGCGGCAACTGCTACGGAGTCATCGGTGCGAACGGCGCCGGAAAATCTACCTTCCTGAAAATCCTTTCGGGCGAACTCGAACCCAACACCGGCGAGGTCACCAAGGACCCGGGCGAACGTATCGCCGTCCTCAAGCAGGACCACTTCGCCTACGAACAGAACACCGTTCTCGAAACCGTCATGATGGGCTTCCCCGAACTCTACGAGCTGGGCAAGAAGCGCGACGAACTCTATGCGCTCCCCGAAATGACGGAAGAACAGGGCATGCAGGCCATGGAAATCGAGACCCGCTTTGGCGAAATCGGCGGCTACGAAGCCGACTCCAACGCAGCTGTGCTCCTCAAGGGCCTCGGCATTCCCGAAGAATTCCACCACAGCCTCATGGCCGACTTGGACGCCGGCCTCAAGGTGCGCGTGCTCCTCGCCCAGGCATTGTTCGGCAACCCGGACATTCTGCTGCTCGACGAACCGACGAACCACTTGGATTTGGAAACCGTCGGCTGGCTCGAAGACTACCTGGAACGCTTCGAAAACATCGTCATCGTCGTGAGCCATGACCGTCACTTCCTTAACGCAGTCTGCACTCACACTTGCGACATCGACTACGGCAAGATCAATATCTACGGCGGTAACTACGAATTCTGGTACGCAGCAAGCCAGCTCGCCCAGAAGCAGCGCAAGGACCAGAACCGCCGCGCCGAAGAAAAGATCGAAGAACTCAAGGCGTTCATCCGCCGTTTCGCCTCTAACGCCGCCAAGGCCAAGCAGGCCACCAGCCGTAAGAAGCTTTTGGATAAGATGACCGTCGAAGAAATGCCGGCCTCCAGCCGTAAATTCCCGTGGGTCAACTTCAAGATGGACCGCGAACCGGGCAAGATCGTGCTCGAAGTCAAGAACGCGACGATTGACGGCGGCGACGGCATCATCTGCAAGGGCGTCGACTTTAGCCTGAACAGCGGCGACAAGGTCGCCCTCGTCGGTGAATACGACACGCTCAAGACCGCCTTCTTCCAGCTCATCGCCGAAGAAACCAAGGCACCCGATGGCGTACTCAAGTGGGGCAACACCATCAGCTACAGCTACTTCCCCAAGAACAACGATGCCTACTTCGGCACGGACCTCTCCCTCGTGGATTGGCTGCGCCAGTACAGCAAGGAACAGGACGAAACTTTCATCCGCGGATTCCTCGGCCGAATGCTCTTTACCGGCGAAGAAGCCCTCAAGAGTGCCAACGTTCTTTCCGGTGGTGAAAAGGTGCGCTGCATGCTCTCCAAGATGATGCTTGCAAACGCCAACTGCCTGCTTCTCGACGAACCGACCGCTCACCTGGACTTGGAAGCCATCACCGCCCTCAACAACGGCCTCACCGCCTTCCAGGGCCCGATTATCTTCTGCTCTCAGGACCACGAATTCGTACAGACGATCGCGAACCGAGTCTTGGAACTCACACCGAACGGCGTTCTCGACCGTAGCATTACCTTCGACGAATGGCTTGAAAGCAAGAAGAAGAGTAAGAAGTAGACAGTAGGAAGTAGACAGTTATAGAATCTGCTATTCTACAAGATACGAAGATTTACAACTTTAAACAAGAAACCCTGCCGTCGGCAGGGTTTCTTTCATTTTCATTCTGAAATTCATTATCGCGTCACAATCACGCGGTTTGCAAACAGCACCTTCTTGCCGTTATCGACACGTACAAAGTAGTTACCCTTGGCGCGCACCAGTTCCTTGAGCGGCACCGAGGCAGAGCTGCTGTAATAGCGGCTAGAAATCTTCTTGCCACGCATGTCGAACACGCTCACGCGAGCAACGGTTGCATTCAGGCGAAGCTCCAGATTGCCGTTTGCATAAGTTACTGAAGCGGAAGCCATGACCTTTGCAGACGGAGCAACCTTTGTCGTGCCATCGGAATTGGATGTCCCCATTTCCCAATTGCTCGGCACGCGGGCAGCAATGCCGCGGCCCGCCGTACTCATGTACACCACACCGTAGGTATTCATGTCGCCCATCACGAATTCACCGTTGGCAAGGCCGCCGTATTCGTGACCATCGTCATTCACGCGAGTCCAGGTTTCACCCTTGTCATCGGAGCCGAACACGCCCGTTACCTTACCGACCGTTGCAAAGACATAAATTGCCGGATAACCGCCCTTTTCCTTGGGAGCGCCAAAGCCCACCGCTTCGCAGTAACCGACACCTTCAACCGCAGCCCAAGTGGCACCGCCATCGGTTGAATGCAACAGCTTTCCTCTAGCGGGCGTACCATTCGACGAATCCTGAATAGCGACAGGCAGCCACAAATCGCCCTCAAAGCCCGGAATGGCACGGAACTTCTTGAACGCACTTTCACCAGGCGTACTCACGGCCTTGAAACTTGCGCCCGCATCGGAGCTCTTATAGAACTTGCCGTCCGCCTTGGTATAGGCATAGAACACATCGTCATTTTCAGGATCGCCCACCACATACGCGGTGTTATCGATTCCCGTCACCTTTTCCCAAGTCGTGCCGTTATAATTGCGGTAGACATCGGTCGTTCCTTCCATCGGAACCCAAATGGTGTACGTACCTTTTGCCGAAAGAGCCACAGTACCCTTGGCTGCGTTCTTGTCAGGTCCTGTATAAGTTTCCACCGTCCAAGTCTTACCCGAGTCAAGGGAATACTGCACCGGAGCAATGGGTATGTCATTGTACAGGCCTTCGTAGGCACGCTTGTCAGCCACCTTGGCCAATTTACCGCTCTTGGGAGCATAAGCAAGGCCCTGCGTCGTGCCCAACGAAACATATTCGCCGCCAACATTCGTCTTGTGCCTAAAGGCGGGATATTTTGCGATGTCATCGTGACGGAATCCGTCGTAGTCTCCAATGATTGAAATCATCGGGCCCCCCGGAATGCTCACCACTTCAAAGGGCACCGTTTCTTCAACACCATGTGCCGAGAAATGCCACACCTGGTTCATGGTGAGTTGCGGTTCTTCCCAAGAATTCTCCGCTTCCTTGTACACATAATCGCTCAGGTTGTCGCAGCGGAAAATGCCGTTACCCGAAGTCACAAAGACGCGGTTGTTGTCGAACGGATCCATGGCAACGCTACCGGACCAGTGAATAGAACCGTTATGCATCCAGCCAATTCCATTGGCATCCATCTGCTTGGTCGTCGGATACACACCGCCTTCCATCCAGTAATACTTGAAGCTTGCAATCCAGGTTTTGCCGCCATCGGTCGTGTGGTAAATGTTAGTACCCCACTGGTCGCTCCACTTGCCGCTGGTATCGCTCGTGGCCGTGTACCAGAACTGCGGACCGCGGTAACCTTCAGTGGTCACCACCATTTCGTTTGCATTTTTCGGATTGATGGCTATGCCACCATAAGGGGCAATGTAGGGGTAATATTCTTCGCAAGTCTTGCCGGTGCCGCCAGCGGCTTCGCAGTCGACCATGCCTTTCACGTCCACCTTGTCGTACTTGGCGTCACCGCCTTCGTCCAGGAAGTTTTCCGGAGAAACGTCGGACCAAGTCGCCGAAGCCACATCAAGCTGCAGCACCGCACCGCGACCAAAGCCGTCGTATATCATGCCCCAGCCTTCGTCCCACATCATGGAATGCGGGCCTGCGCCATCGGCAAAGGTCACCGTCATCGTTTTTCCGTCGCCCGAAATCACCGCACGCTGCGGCATCAGGCGCACAATGCTTCCGCCGGCCGTGCTGCGCAATGAATCCGGAATCGGGAGCGCCTGCCAGCTTGCACCGCCGTCGGTCGAGGTGAACACGTTTTCGAACGAGCCCTTGGCCGTCGTCCCTTCGCGCAGGAATCCGGCGTAAAGCACCTTGGAGCTGCCCGGCGCATACTGCACAAAGCTGAATCCCGAACCATTCCAGGTCGTATCGCTCCCAGCCGCCTTGGTCCAAGCATCCACATGGCTCCAGCTCGTTCCGTTATCCGTCGATTTCCAGAGGCCCTTGTTCTTGGAGCCATAGAACATAATCTTGGAATCGTTCGGGTCGACCGCCAAGGCTTCGCCGTTTCCGCGGCCCATGCCGTTACCGTGTGCACCGAAGCGCGCCACTTTCGCGCCCTTGGTACCGTCTTCGTCCCAGGTGTAAATCACTTCCCAGGATTCGCCCTTGTCGCTACTGCGGAGGAACGCCGTACGGCCGTTGTTCCAGTAACTGGTTCCCGCCACCATATACACAACGCCCGATTCCTGCGGGTCAACGGCAATGGCTTCAATGCCCAAAAGGCCGCGCTCGGAAACATCGACCCAGTCCATCATCGATTCCCAGCGGGCCGTCGATTCGTTCCAGCGGTACGCGCCGCCCACGTCCGTGCGGGCATAGAACAGCCCCTTGTCTACCGGAGAGGCTATCACGGCGGAGACGAATCCGCCCCCGCCCATGCTCACGTTGCTCCAGCTGAAATCTGCCGCCTTTTCGGCAGAGTATGCGGCAGTCGCCTGCATGCCGACGACAGCGGCCAGGCTAAGTCCAAAAGCACCAAACAATCCTTTTTTCATAAATTCATCCCTAAACTACAATAGGCAACAGGCCATTGCATCCAATTCAAAAATATAATTCAGGGGTAAAAAAAGCTAAAAAACGACTCGTTACGGTAAAATTTCGTTTTTAACGTTTCAACACCCTTCTTTTACAACAAAAAATCCCGCCCTTTTAGGCGGGATTTTATACTCAGATTTCGAGAATGAATCGAAATTTCGAAAGAATCGAGCTAATTATCTTCTTTTTGCTCTTTTCTTACGCTTTCCCTTAGCCGGGGCAGCGTCTTCCTTCGGTTCATTGGCCTCTTCCCTCGGTTCAGCCTTCTTCTTGGTGTCGCCACCGCGGAGATCCTTCATCTTGAAGGAAACGTTGATTTCGGCAGTCGTCACCTGAGAGGCGAGTCCACCCGGATCCTTCACCTTGAAGCTGAATTCATCGAGGCCACTGAAGCCCTTGTTCGGCATGTAAGTGAAGGAACCATCACGTTCGTTCAAGTTGATCTTACCGTTGCGCGGCTTCTGCACCAGCTGCACAGACACCGGCTTTTCACCATCGGCATCCGTCACACCGGCCATCAGACCTTCAGAGGCGCTCACCTTGAGTTCTTCGCCTTCCTGGGTCATGTAGGTCTGTGCGGTAGCAACCGGCGGATCGTTCACGGCAATCACAGTGAAGAGAGCAGACTTGGAGGCCTTGGCGCCATCCGGGTCGGTCACCGTAAAGGTAATACGTTCCGGCTTGCCGTTCCAGTTCGGGTGCGGCTGAGCAACCGTTGCAGTCTTCTTGTACTTGTCGTACTTCACTTCAAGGAACTTGTTACCGGTAAAGCTCCACTTGAGTTCATCGAAACGGTGATCCTTATCGCGAGCATACTGGTCAAGCTTAATGACAGCCACTACACCATTGTTGTCGTCTTCCTTGATGGTAAAGTCAGGAATATCGCGCATAATCGGAGCAGCATTCACATGCTTGACGGTGAACTTCACCATAGCCTTGTCAGAAGCACCGGCCGGGTCCTTAGCGGTAAAGATCAGAGTTTCTTCACCGAACCAATCCGGTTTCTTCGGCTTCACGATAGCTTCGCGGTTACCGTTAATCTGCACGGCAAGGTTCTTGGCGCCAGTCACGCCCCAACGGATTTCAGAATTCTTGTGGTCAGGGTCAGACACATAGTTATCAAGTTTGATCGGCTTGAAGGTAGAACCCTGCAACGTTTCCTGGTCAGGAATCTTCTTCACGACCGGCGGGTCGTTCACCGGCTTCACCGTGAACTTCACAGGCACAGAAGCCTTTTCACCAGCCGGGTCGAACACGTTCACCGTCACAACTTCAGTACCGTTCCAGTACGGGCTCGGAGTTTCAGCCTGGAGCACACCCTTCTCGTTGATCGTGAAGTTGATTTCGTGCTTCACAGCCGGGCCACCCTTGCCCTTCTTGCCCTTCACGTTCGGCACATCGTTGTCGAGCGTCCAGGTCAATTCTTCGAGCTTGTTGTCCGGATCAGAGACCATCTTACCGAAGTCAACCGGAGCGAAGGCCTTCTTTTCGTCAATCACGAACGGCTGCACCGGCTTGAGGGTCGGCGGGTCGTTCACCGGAGTCACTTCGAAGGTCGCCTTAGCGGAAGCAGAGGCACCGGCAATATCCTTCACCGTAAAGGTGAGGGTTTCCTTACCGAACCAGTACGGGTTCGGAGTCAGGATCTGCGCACGGCTACCCTTGATATCAACCTTCAAGTCCTTATTGCCGGTCACAGTCCAGTGGAGTTCATTGGGCTTGTTATCCGGGTCCTCGGCAGCCTTGGAGAGGTCGACGATTTCGAACTTTTCTTTTTCCTTGATCTTCTGGCCAGCAATGTGCTTGATGACCGGAGGATCGTTCACAGGCACCACTTCGTAGGTAATCTGCTGGGTTGCGCGAGCACCTTCGGGGTCGGTCACGTCAAGCTTGATCTTCTCGGAGCCGTTCCAGAACTTGTCCGGAGTGGAAACAACGAGTTCCTTCTTAGAATTGATAGAAGCCTTAAGAGCGCGAGTCGGAGCCACTTCAATCTTCAAAGCAGAAAGCGGATGATCAGGATCAGAGATGAACTGAGCGAGGTCGAGCGGCTTGAAGTGTTCCTTTTCCTGGATGCTCTGGATAGGAATCGGCTTGATTTCCGGAGCGTCGTTCACGGATTCAACCTTGAAGTTCACCGTCTTGGAGTCAGAGGCGCCTTCGGGGTCCTTCACCGTGAAGGTCACGTTGCGTTCACCATTCCAGTACTTGTTAGCAATCTTCACGCGGGCAATGTTCCTGCTGTCGATTTCAACCTGGAAGTCGTCAACCGGAGCCGGGGCGCTCTCTTCGGCAGCTTCTTCCTTGGCGCCCTTCTTGCCCTTCTTGGCAGGCTTCTTTGCGGGCTTCTTGGCAGGCTTTGCAGCCGGAGCGGCATTCACCTTGTCAACCTTCACAGACCACACCAGTTCAGAGAGCTTGTGGTCAGGATCGTGCACGAACTTGTTCAGGTCGATTTCCTTGAACGTACCCTTTTCCTTGATCTTCTGGTCAGGAATGTTCTTGAGCACCGGAGCATCGTTCACAGAGGTGATTTCGAAGGTCACCGTCTGAGAAGTCGAAGCGCCTTCCGGGTCCTTCACTTCGAGAACCATGGTTTCCGGAGCGCACCAGAAATACTTGTCCGGGGCAGTCACGGTCAACACGCGGCTCGGAGAGATTTCAGCCTTCAAGAGCTTGTTGCCAGAAACGGTCCACTTGAGTTCACTCGGCTTGTTATCCGGGTCCTTCACGTATTCATCAAGCTTAATCTGCTTGAAGAGTTCCTTTTCCTTAATCTTCTGGTCAGGAATCTTCTTGGTGAGCACCGGAGGATCGTTCACGCGAGTCACTTCGAAAATCATCTTGTGGTGAGCAGAAGCGCCTTCGGGGTCGGTCACCGTGAAGGTCACGGTTTCCTTGCCGTTCCACTGCGGATCCGGCACTGCGATCTGGACAGTGTTGTCCTTACGCATATTCACCTTGAGGAACTTGTTGCCAGAGACAGTCCACTTCAGCTGAGCGGTCTTGTGATCCGGGTCAGAAGCGAGGTTAGAAAGATCGATGGTCTTGAACACGCCGTTTTCACGGATGGTTTCACCCTTCGGGGCGTTAGCAGCGATAACCGGCGGGTCGTTAATAGAACGAACTTCGTAATGGGCGGTCTTGGAGACCTTGGCGCCTTCGGGGTCGGTTACCGTAAAGGTAATGTCGGCGGCACCGTTCCAGTACTTGTTCGGAATCACGATCGTAGCAACATGGTTGTTGTCAACCTTCACGCTGAGCGTTTCGCCAGCCGGAGCCTTTTCTTCGGCCTTACCCTTCTTGCCCTTGGCAGGAGCAGCAGCCCCAACCTTGGCAGGCTTCACATCGAAGCTCCACTTGAGTTCGCTGTTCTTGTGATCCGGGTCCTTCACGAGATCGTCAAGCTTGATCTGCTGGAACTGTTTCTTCTCGTCGATGGACTGGTCCTTGAGTTCGCGCACGAACTGCGGAGCATCGTTCACCGATTCAACAGTGAAGGTCACGGAGCGGCTATCAGAAGCGCCTTCCGGGTCGGTCACTGTGAACTTGATGGTTTCGGCACCATGCCAATACGGGTTCGGAGTCATCACGGACACATTGTGACTTGCATCCATGGCAACCTTGAGTTCCTTGGCACCTTCAATCTTCCACTTGAGCTTGTTCTTCGGGTGGTCAAGGTCTTCAACAAAGTTGTCGAGAGCGATAGACTTGAAGCTGCCCTTTTCCTTGATGGTCTGGTCGGCAATGTCCTTCATGACCGGCGGGTCGTTGATGGACTTCACGGTGAAGGAAGCCGTAGCCTTGGCAGAAGCGCCTTCCGGGTCGGTCACGGTGAACGTGAGCTTCTCGGAGCCGTTCCACAACTTGTTCGGGGTCTTGATGGTGGCCTTGCCGTCCTTGCTGATATCGACCTTGAGGTCCTTGTTGCCGTTGACTTCAATTTTCAGTTTCTCGAACGGATGGTCCGGATCCTTGATAATGGAAGCGAGGTCAATCGGCTTGAATTCCTGCTTTTCTTCGATGGTCTGGTCTTCAATCTTGCCGATGGTCGGGGCGTCGTTCACAGAAGTCACAGTGAAGAGAGCCGTGCAGCTGGCCTTGCCACCTTCGGGGTCTTCCACCTTGAAGGTGATTTCTTCGGAGCCATTCCAGTACTTGTTCGGAATCACAATCTTTGCCATACGCTGGGCATCGACAGAAACCTTAAGCTGCGGAGTGTAACCCTTCGGGGCGCCCTTCGCCGGCTTCACGTCAAAGCTCCATGAGAGCTGTTCAGGCTTGTGGTCTGCATCCTTCACGATGTCGTTCAGGTTGATAATCGCAAATTCACGCTTTTCCGGAATCGCCTGGTCCTTGATGGGCTTCACGAATTCGGGCAGGTCGTTCACGGATTCCACAGTAAACTTCACCGTGCGCTTGTCAGAGGCACCTTCCGGGTCCGTCACCGTGAAGGTAATGTCTTCGGAACCATTCCAGTACTTGTTCGGAGCAGTAACCGTAGCGACATGCTTCGGGTCAATCACGACCTTCAGGTCCTTGTTGCCGGACACAGTCCACTTGAGCTTGGAATTGTCATGGTCTTCGTCGCTCACAAACTTGTCAAGTTCGACTGGCTTGAATTCGCCCTTTTCCTTGATGGTCTGGTTAGCAATATCCTTCATGACCGGCGGGTCGTTGATGGACTTGACCGTGAACACAGCATCAGACTTGGCAGAAGCGCCCTCGGGGTCTGTCACCGTGAAAGTCACCTTTTCAGAACCGTTCCAGTTCTTGGAAGGCATCTTAATCGTTGCGACACCATTCTTGTCAATGTCAATCTTGAGCTGCTTGTTGCCCGTCACCGTCCACTTGAGATCCTTGAAGGCGTGGTCGGGGTCAGAAGCGAGTTCGGCGAGGTTAATCGGAGCAAATTCATGCTTTTCTTCGATCATCTGGTCCGGAATCTTCTTGAGCACCGGCACGTCGTTCACGGACTGCACGGTGAAGAGAGCCTTGGAAGAAGCCTTCGCTCCTTCGGGGTCTGTCACCGTGAAGGTAATTTCGGCAGCACCGTTCCAATACTTGCTCGGAATCTTGATGTTAGCCACATGCTGGGCATCGATTTCTACAGAGAGTTCGCCATCCTTGTTGCCCTTGGATACCGGCTTCACGTCAACCGTGAACTGGAGGTCAGAAAGCTTGTTGTCGAGATCGCGGACCATTTCGCCAAGCTTGATAGGCTTGAACTGTTCCTTTTCCTTGATGGTCTGCGGAGCGACCTGCTTCACAAATTCAGGAACATCGTTCACAGATTCAACGGTGTAGGCAACAGAACGTTCGTCAGTAGCGCCTTCTGGGTCAGTCACCTTAATGGTAAGAGTTTCAGAACCGTTCCACTGCGGGCTGGGCGGCGTCACCTTCATCACGCGGCCTTCAAGGGACACCTTGAGTTCGCGGTTACCCGTAACAGTCCACTTGAGCTTATCCTTGGCGTGGTCGAGGTCTTCAACATACTTGTCGAGTTCAACCGGCTTGAAGGAACCCTTTTCCTTGATGGTCTGTTCAGCGATATCCTTCATGACCGGCGGGTCGTTGATAGACTTGATAGTGAGCTTGAACTGAGTAGAAGCCTTGCCGCCTTCAGGGTCGGTAGCAGTCAGGGTAATGGTTTCGGAACCGTTCCAGAGTTCGGACGGAGTCTTGAAAGAAATTTCGCGAGTCTTGTTATTCAGGTTAACCTTGATGTCCTTGTTACCTGCGATGTCGATCTTCAACTGGGAGAGATCGTGATCGGCATCGGAGAGGTAATCGTCGAGCATCACGGAAGCAAATTCGTTCTTTTCTTCGATAGTCTGGTCCGGGATCTTCTTGAACACAGGAATATCGTTGATAGACTTGACGGTGTAAGTGACCTGCTGCTTTGCGGTTGCGCCTTCCGGGTCAGAGACCGTAAATGTCACGACAGCGGAGCCGTTCCAGTAGGGATCCGGAATTTCAACGGATGCCACGTGGTCGTCACCGATATTTACAGACAAAGTACCGGACTGCGGTTCCTTGCCCTGGTGCTTCACGTCGGCTTCCCAGGAGAGTTCGGAATTCTTGTGGTCGGCGTCCTTCACGTATTCGTCGAGCTTGATCTTCGCGAAGGTCTTCTTTTCGTCGATGGTCTGGTTCGGAATCTGCTTCACGAACTGAGGCACATCGTTCACGGAGTTCACCGTAAAGCTGTTCTCGGATTCGGCGCAGGCACCGGCCGGGTCACAGACCTTGAACTTGATCGATTCAGAACCGTTCCAGAGTTTGTTCGGAATCTTAATGGTAGCGGTCTTGCCGGCGATATTAACGGCGAGATCCTTGTTGCCCGAAACGGTCCACTTAAGTTGTTCGAAAGAGTGGTCAGGATCCTTAACCAGCTTATCCAGTTCGATAGGCTTGAAGTCCTGCTTTTCATCGATGGTCTGGTCCTGGACTTCCTGAACAAATTCAGGAGGATCGTTCACCGACTTGACCGTGAACTTGGCGGTCGTCTTGGCAGACGCACCGGCAGGGTCGGTCACCGTGAAGGTCACGGTTTCAGTGCCGTTCCAGAATTCATTCGGGATCTTGATATTGGCAGAACCGTACTTGTCGATATCGAACTTGAGGTCCTTGTTGCCCGAAATAGTCCACTTGAGCTTCATGACATCGTCATCGACGTCGGTCACGAAGTCAGAAAGGCTAATGGATTCGAATTCGTTCTTTTCTTCGATGGTCTGGTCAGGAATCTTCTTGATGACCGGAGCGTCGTTGATCGGCTTGACCACGAAGTTTGCGGTCGTAGAGGCGCTAGCGTATTCGCCGTCGGTAGCCGTAAACTTGATCTTTGCAGAGCCGTACCAGTTCTGGTCCGGGATAATCACGGAGGCGACGCGGTTCGGATCGATTTCCACATTCAGGTCGCCATCAGCTTGATCCTTGCCCACCGGTTGGATGTCGAATTCCCACAAAATCTGGTTCTTCGGGTGGTCCGGGTCAGACACGAAATCATCGAGCTTGATCTTGGTAAAGGTCTTACCTTCATCGATGGTTTGGTCCGGAATCTGCTTAACTTCGGGCGGGTTGTTCACGGATTCAACGTTGAAGTTCACCGTTTCAGAACCGACGGCACCCTTGGTGTCGGTAGCCATGAAGGTGATGTCTTCGGAACCGTTCCAATACTTGCTCGGAATTTCAATCGTTGCAACACGTTCGGGAGAGATAGAAACCTTGAGCTGCTTGTTGCCGGAAACCGACCATTTCAGCTTTTCGGGTTTGTCCATATCATCGGATACATACTTATCCAACTTAATCGGGGCGAACTTGCCACCTTCGTTGATCGATTCCCCAGGAATCCCCATAACAGAAGGAGCACTATTTTCCTCCTGTGCAATACCTACAGAAGCCAAAATACTGACTGACGCCAATAGGGCTGCTACAGACCAATTTTTTCGTTTCATTTATGATCTCCCATAAATTTCTTCTTCCAATTACACCTTTTGCTTTCACAAAAAACGTACCGCCCCCGCTAGTCCGAGCGCGATTTTACGAGGTCAAATATAACGTTTTTAAACGTGATAAAACGCACATTTTCAAAAAAAAACGCTAAAAAGTAAATTTTGAATAACCATTAAATTGCTTTTTTTTGAGCAAATTTAAGGGTTTATGCTTCGTAACTCATTGATACTCAACGACTTACGAAAAGCCCCCTCAAAAAAAACATCGAACGGGCCGAAAAAACTTTTTTTCGCAGTTTATACGAATTTTCACGATTTTACAAAGAATTTACATTCAAACGGAACAAAAAGTTCCGAAAGCAGCTGTTTTCACGCCTTTGTCGGCTGACAGTGTATTACCAAAAAAGTATTTTTGCTGCAAACAACAATCAAAAACAGGTAAAACAATGAAATTCGTATTCCTTTGCGACGCCAACTACCTCAAGGGCGACATGGTCAACTTCGTAAACAACTTCCCCACCAACCATGAACTGGTAACCATGACGAGCGACGAACTGCTCCAGACCAAGTCCATTTTCGAAGGCACCTTCGCCGTGCTCGCCGAACGTACCACTTGGCAGAAGAACTTCAGCCTGTTCCGCTACTTTGGCCTGCTCCCGCTTCTGGAAGTGCTTCCGCTCGGTATCGTAAGCCGTTCTCGCCGCAGCGAACCTCTGAAGGGCCGCACCCAGAACCGTAACCAGGAAATCTATTTTAACCCAAGCGCCTCTGCCGAAGAACTCTATCTTCAGGTCGACAAGTTCGTGGCCGCGCCGCCTGCAGGTTTCACCTACCCGCGTGGCACACAGAAGGCCTAATTAGGGGACAATGCAGCACAAGGTCTTAAATGACCTGTACAGGCAAGGCGGAATCACCTTTTTTGCTTTTCCGGGCGAAACCGAAATTCCGCTTGAACCCTTACAGAACCTTGCGCTGGCGCTAAACGCCGGCGCTCGTTTTTTGGTTATTGACTTTTCGGGAAAAAACAGCCTGAAAGGGAATGCCCCTATTTCGGCAAGCGACTTGATCGAAAAGCGACTTACGCAAGAAACTCTCAACGAGCTCGGTTCCGATACAAACAGCTGGACCATTACCGGAACCAGGTGCTTTCCGCAAGACGACGACCAATTCAGGAGCCTGTACCACAACCTGCAACAAATCAAGAAATCGATTGCGCAAATCGTAGCTGTCCTGCCGTTGGAAATAAACGACCAAGAAGCCTATTACGCAAAACTGGTTTCAAGGCTCATCGTCATTGACGGCGAAAGCGCCGCAGAAGCGTCTGCCTATCTGGAAGACTTGCCGCACTTCAACAAGTCGAATCTACTTTGGCTGTTCCCGCAAAAGCCCGACAAAAAGAAATTTTACCACGCCTACAGGGCGGTGCGCCGGAGCCATTCTTTTTACAAGGAAATCCGCACCTGCGACTGGAAAAAGGATCCTGAAAAATTCGCAAAAATTATCGAGTACTTGCACAAGTTCTCGATTCTGGAAAAGAACCCGCTAGACGGTTCTTCGAAAGTATTCAGAACACTGTTCCCGATGTTGTTTCTGTTCGCGGTTGCATTGCCGTTCTTCTTTGTGACCAAAACGGAACCAGGCATTTCGAACACCCGCGACCGCATTCACGAACGCGACAAGCTTTCGATTGCGCCGTCGTTTGAATACACCTTCGACGGCAAAGAAAACATGCAGCGCATTTCGCGCTACGCTATCGGCCGATTCAACGCCTTGATTACAAACGACAAGATGATCCAGCAGTATCTCAAGGTCACTCTCGAAGAAAACGGCTACCCCACCAATTCGTGGGAGAACAACGGAAAGAATATTCCGCCGGCAGGAACCGTTATCAAGTTCTCGCGTCCCGATTTCTTCGCGAAGTCGGCTTCGGATTCTATCGGCGCCGCCTGGAAATACTGGACATCGATTGTATCGGATAGCGTCGCCTACTTGACAGAATTTTACCACGCCCAAGCCACCGCCTCTTTCAGGCAACATAACGGCATCGACGTGGCCAGCCGACAGGGCGCCCGAATACTCGCCCCGTTCGCAGCAAAAGCCTGGACCGCACGCGACGAACGCGGCGGCATCGTGATCGGGCTCGTGCGCAAAAAAGATGTCGTCATCTTTATGCATTGCGACCAGTTGCTATACCTTGACGGACAAGAAGTTATGGCAGGCGACCCCATCGCAACAGTCGGTCTTACGGGACACACCACCGGCCCGCACGCCCACGTCGTTACTGGGCTCATCGACAAGAACGGCGACAAGCGAATCGGCAATGTTAGGTACAAAGTAATAGACCCGATCAAGTGGTTCTACATGTTCAAGCCGACTGCCGATGCTGTGAGAAACCGTTAACACTCACTCGTTGTAAAACAAACAACATAGCCGCAAAAGTGATAGCGGTCACAAAGCACTCCAAAAAGTGTTCTCTAAGCGTTTTTTTAGCCCCGATGTAAGCTATTTGTTACATATTGGGGGTCGCCAAAACACCCCGTTTTAAATAACTTTTATTCTGGAATTAGGGATAAGGTTCAAACAAAGAAAAAAGGAATAAAAAAATGAAATTACGTGTGTTGGCATTCGCTACCATGACCGCCGCCCTCCTTACCGGATGCTCCGGTGTCGTTAAACCCACTGTAGAAGTCGCCAATCACGATTCTGACCACAACATCCCTGCCATTGACGAAATGATCGTCGCCTACAAGACGGACTACATCAACAAATGCTACATCCCGGTCGCCAAGAAGCATCCGCCTGAAAACCAGTGTCAGTCCGAACTCTTCCAGATGTTGGAACGCAGCTATCACCTGGACTACAACCAGAATCACGTTGCAATGGCCTCTAACAAGTTGCTGTTCAAAGACATAGATGCAAAGATTATCGAAATGTCCCGCAACGATCCTGAAGTTCGCAATGCAATTCGCGCAGCAGCATTTACAAGCACAAGCGAAATGCTCAGCTACTACCACGAAAAGTACCAGTTTGACACCCAGGTCGAACAGTACTAATATCGAAATAGAATTTATCAGTTTTCTCGGTAACGAAAAAAAGTCCTGCGGAATTTTCCGCAGGACTTTTGCATGGTTTGTTGAACGAGAATCTATTTGGAAATGTATTTGCTGAACACCTGGAGGAGTTCCGGATACCACTGGCCGGCACCCTTGTCGTAGGCTTCGAAACCGCCTACGCCCACAAAGCCCCAGTAGTGCCAGGACATGTCATACTTTTCGGCCGCAGCGATAGCGGCATCGGTCCACTTGGCTCGCAGTTCGTCCGACACGCCGCTGCCACCGCAAGAAGATCCGTGCTGGCCCGATACGCCGAATTCACCCATGTTCATCGGCACATGACCATTATTGATATCCGGGAAGTAAGCGGAGGTCGAATCAACATAACTCTTGAAATCGTTCGGAATCGCATTTAGGACGTTTTGGGACAAATTATTATTGCAATCGTAACCATGGCCCTGGTGCGTAAATGCGTAGGATTCGTAGTAGTGCCCGCTCACAATGATATTTCCGTCTGCAGGCAGTTCCAGGTTCTTGATTTGGGCAAACTTGGAATAACCGGCAGATTCAAACATGATTGTCTTGCCCGGAGCATTCTTGCGGATAACTTCGTAGGCAGACATCATGATGTCGTTTACCTGGTCTTGTTTCATGTCGTGCGGTTCGTTGAAAATTTCGAGTACGAGCAAGCTGTCGGGATAGGCGTTCATTTCTTTGGCCACCTGTTCCCACATGCCCAAAAAGCGCTTCTTTTCTTCTTCGTAGGCGCTTTTGTTCGACGCATACTTTGCTGCGGCATCGTTGAGCGTGGTATAGTGATGGAAGTTCACGATAACAGCAAGACCCTGAGCGAGAGCTAAATCGATGTCGGCCTTGACACCGGAGAGGCGGCCAGAATTTAACGTGTACGGAGAACTGTTGGAAGCATCCTGATTCCAGCGCACGGGAATTCGTACCGAGTTGAAACCCGCCTCCCTGACAACCTTGAAATAATTGTCCTGAATGCAGTTGTTCCAACCACAATCAGCCGTGGCGCCGTTACCCGTAGATTCCCAAGCGTTACCCATGTTGATTCCGCGACCGAGGCGCTTGTTCATGGCACGGCCCTTGGAGTAATCGACAGGAACGTTCTTCGTCTTTTGCCAGGAATTAGACATGCAGATATAATAATTCGATTCAAACTGTTCAATGGACCCTTGATTGGAAGAAGAGCAAGCACCCTTTGCTTCGCCCACCTTCAAGTTAAGCAAATCGGCTTCGGTAGAAGACTTCCAAACAGACCTTCTACAAGTGAAATACTGGCCTTCGGCATTTGCCTTCACGGCACCTTCGTTTGCGCTGTTGCATTCGCCGAAGAGAGCGGTTGCGGCAATGTGAGCCAAGAGAATATCGGTTGCCACGGCCCACATGGAATCCTGGCACACGAATTTCGATGCTGCCTTGTCGCTAGAGGGGTTCGCATTTGTCTTGATTTCGTTCTGGTTGCTCTTGCCACAGTTTCCAAGGCCATATTGAGTTGCCCAGAAACGGTCTACCCAGACAGAATAGTATTCGATATCGGCATTGCCATTCTTCTCGGAAAGAACGGAATTCGCATAAGCCACATTGATGGAATAGGCGATATCGCCTAACGTAGCCTTCATGGTAAGGTCATCCCATGTTCCGTCCGAAGCGATATCAGCAGCGACAGCCGCCAAGGAAGCGTCAATTTCTTCTGCGGTGCGATCCGAAAGGAAGATTGTCGTTGCGGCAAGCAAGTTGGCTGCAGCTTGGTTGCGGTCGTAGAGCGAAATGTCTTCGAACAAGGTGGAGTCTTGCTTTAAACCGAGAGCGGCAAGCACTTCTTTTTCGGCACGGGTCTTGGCCGCCGTAAAGCTGAGCCCCATTTCTGAGACCAAGTACTGAACGCGGTCGTATTCAAGGCGGGTCAAGACGTTCACATTGAGCTTGGTACGTTCGCGAAGGTCCGAAAGAGCCTTGATGCCAGATGTTGCCGCAGGTTCGTCCAGAGTATAATTCAGGTACTTGCCCTTGACTTCGACACTTGCCACAGCAGTGCCGATATCGCCCGAAACCTTGTAAGCGCCCAAATTAGAAGACACTGTCGCGCTCAAGGGAGCCCCCGACAAAGCCATGGTTTTAGCATCGACTCCATTCAAAGAAACAGTTGCACCTTCAGCAAAAAGGCCAAGTTCAGCAACACCCGACACATCGACTGTGAGCGTCGTCACAGAAGCCGTACCGTCGTCCTTCAAATCTTCTTCGGTAATCGGTTCATTCGCCACCTCTTCCGGAGTAAGGACTTCACTGCCGGAGTCAACAGTAGAGTCGTTTCCTACCGGATTTTCAGGATTTGTCGGAATATCGGTCGACGGAACCGGGAGAACATCGTCGCCATTGTTAGAGCCCGAAGAGTTGTCATCCGAGCAAGATGCCAGCATGATTAAAGCAAGAGTAGGCGCAAGTAAGCGTGCTCCTAAATATTTCTTTTTCATATCCAACCTCAAAATAAAACGACACACTTCCCTATTTTGAAAAATAGATTGCAAGTCCCTCTCTAGGTATCCTCCAGACAGCAATAAGTGTTTACAGTGGACACCAAAGCAAAATCCATATTGATAGGAATCACACATTTTTCTATATTTGTGCCCGCAATAAATCGCCAAAAACAATCCCGATGGATTCTATCGGGCCTTCGGCCCTCCAGAATGACAACGGGAATAAAAAGAGACAAAATCATGGGAAAATCACTCTATCAGAAGATTTTTGAAAGCCACACGGTAGCAAAGCTCCCGAGCGGCCAGTGCCAGCTCTTTATCGGGCTCCACCTCTGCCACGAAGTCACGAGCCCGCAGGCTTTTGCGCAGCTCCGCGAAGAAGGCCAGAAGGTTCTGTTCCCGGAACGCACGTTCGCCACGGTGGACCACATTATTCCGACCACGTTCCCGGAACGTAACCGCCCGCTCAAGGACGGCATTTCCGAAGAGATGTTCTCCCACATTGAAAACAACACCAAAAACAACGGCATCAAGTTCTTTGGCCCCGCTACCGCCGAACAGGGCGTTATCCACATCGTGGGCCCCGAAGAAGGCGTGACCCAGCCGGGCATGACTGTTGCCTGCGGTGACTCCCACACGGCTACGCACGGCGCATTCGGTGCAATCGCCTTCGGTATCGGCACAAGCCAGGTGGCAGACGTTTTGGCCACCCAGACGCTCGCCATGAGCCCGCTCAAGACTCGCCGCATCAAGTTCACCGGCAAGCTGAAGCCGGGTGTGACCGCCAAGGACGTTGCCCTTGCCTACATCGCGAAGCTCGGCGTGAACGGTGGCGTTGGCTACGCTTACGAATTTGCAGGCCCGGTCATCGAAGAAATGGGCATGGAAGGCCGTATGACGGTCTGCAACATGGCTATCGAAGGCGGCGCCCGCGTCGGTTACTGCAACCCCGACGAAAAGACTTTCGAATACCTCAAGGGCCGTCCGTACGCCCCGAAGGCCGACAAGTGGGACGAGGCCGTTGCTTACTGGAAGTCCGTGGCTACCGACGCCGACGCCCAGTTTGACGACGAAGTCGAAATCAACTGCGACAACCTCGAACCGATGGTCACCTGGGGCATTACGCCTGCCCAGGCCATCCCGCTGAACGGCAACATGCCGAAGATCGACGAATTTACCGGCAGCGAAAAGAAGGTCATCTCCGAAGCCTACGAATACATGGGCTGGGAAGAAGGTTCCAAGATGATTGGCCGCCCCATCGACATCGCCTTCGTGGGTAGCTGCACCAACGGCCGCCTCAGCGACTTGCAGGCCGCCGCCGAAATCATCAAGGGCCACAAGGTCGCTCCGACCGTCAAGATGTGGGTTGTGCCCGGTTCCATGAAGATCAAGGTGGAAGCCGAACAGCTCGGTCTCGACAAGATCTTTAAGGAAGCCGGTGCCGAATGGCGCGAAGCGGGCTGCTCGCTCTGCCTCGCCATGAACCCGGACAAGCTCAAGGGCCGCCAGGTGAGCGCAAGCTCCAGCAACCGAAACTTCAAGGGCCGTCAGGGCAGCCCCACGGGCCGCACCATCCTCATGAGCCCCGCCATGGTGGCCGCAGCCGCCATCGAAGGCTGTGTCACCGACGTCCGCAAGTACATCAAGTAACGCTAAGGAGATTTAAAAAATGAATTCTATCGACATTGTTAAAGGTTCCGGCGTTCCTGTACGCGGCAACGACATCGACACTGACCGTATCATCCCGGCACGCTTCCTCAAGTGCGTCACGTTCGAAGGCCTCGGCGACAACGCCTTTGCCGACGATATCGCAGGCCTCGCCGCTCAAGGCAAGGTCCACCCCTTCCGCGATCCAGCCTACAAGAATGGCTCCATCCTCGTCTCGAACCAGAACTTCGGTTGCGGTTCCAGCCGTGAACACGCTCCGCAGGCACTCAAGCGCTGGGGCATCCGCGCCATCATCGCCGAAAGCTACTCCGAAATCTTCTTCGGTAACTGCGTGGCCATTGGCGTGCCTTGCTACAAGGTGAGCCACGAAGTGGCCGACAAGATTCTCGCTTGGATCGAAGCACACCCGAGCGAAGAACTCGTCACCAGCACCGAAAGCCGCACGCTCAAGATGGGTGACGAAACCATCGAGCTCACGCTTGCCGACGGCCCCCGCGGTCAGTTCCTCGACGGCTCCTGGCACGCACGTTCCGCCCTTATGGCCAACGCCGACAAGGTGCAGGAACTTGCCAAGAAGCTGCCGTATATGAACTTTCTGAAGTAATCTTCACCCGCAGTCATCCTCGACCAAGCGAAGCGCGGGAGAGGATCCATAAAGAATTCAAAAACGTCCAGGTTAAAACCCTGGGCGTTTTTGTTTCTGTTACAAGTTTACATTTGAATTAAATAAAAGTTCAATATCTTGAGACATTTTTTCAGCAAACAACAAAAAACCATTTTTTTCGTTTATATTGATTATTCCGGAGCGGCGGAGCCGCCAGTCCGGAGAAGTGTGAGCCACTAGTCCGGCCTGACGGAGCCACCTGTTTTTTGCCCTACTGGGCTTCCG
>NZ_MWQL01000008.1:0-149005 GCF_002210325.1 Fibrobacter sp. UWB1 | reverse complement strand
AGAGTTCTTCGTCTTCGGAGGAAGAGCTTTCAATTTCTTCTTCGCTGGAGCTGGAGATTTCTTCATCTTCGGAAGAGGAGCTTTCGATTTCTTCTTCGCTGGAGCTGGAGAGTTCTTCGTCTTCGGAGGAAGAGCTTTCAATTTCTTCTTCGCTGGAGCTGGATTCGACAACTTTGGAAGAAGAACTCTTGGGCGTTTCGATGACATCGTCTTCATCGAAGATTGGCTTTTTCGAGCTGGAGCTTACATCCTTGGTAGAAGTACTGCTGGAGGATTTCGTGATTTCCTTTTCCCAGCCGAGGGAGACCCATTCGCCGTCTTCGCAACGGTAGAAGCTGCCGTCGGCGAGCACTTGCATGACGTCGCCCTTTGTAGAAGAGCTGCATTTTCCCAATTCGGCAATGGTCTTCACGACGCCATCGGGCATCGGTGCAGAAGAGGTTGCGGATCCGGAATCGGAATCGCCGCAACCGCTCAAAATGGCCATGGAAATCATGGATGCGCCTAAGAACGCTTTTTTCATCCTGTTCTCTCCTTTATAAATTCCCAAATGTTAATTTGTAACGAACAATATACAAATTTTGTGCGATTTTTTAAAGATTGTTTCTTTTAAAATGATTGAAAACGTATTATACGGTTTTGGGGATGTATTATACACTTTGTATAATTTGGATGGTTGTATTTGATAAAATGTGTTTGTATTTGTGATTTTTAAATAAAATTCTATAATTTTGTATAATGAATGTATTGACTGAAACCTGAGCGAAATATATATTCCTTAGTATGAAATCGGTACTTGAATACAAAGACTATCACCTCTTTATGCAGGATTACTACGATGAACGCAAACGCCTGGGTGCGTTCTCGTGGCGCGAGTTCTGCAAAAGTGCCGGATTTACCTCGCCGAACTTCTTGAAGCTTGTGTGCATGGGCCAAAGCAAACTCAGCAAGGTCAAAATAGACGACGTGGCGAAGGCCATGGGGCTTAGCGGCTACGAGGCGGATTACTTCCGCGAAATGGTCCTGTTCTGCAATGCCGACAAGGACGAAGCCAAAAAGGCGGCCCTCCTTGAAATGCAGAGGATTGCGCTGGAACACAAGGTGCGCGTGGTCGATGGCGAAGCCTTCCAGTATTATGAATCCTGGAAGTATCCAGTGCTTCGTGAACTCGCCCCGATGATGCCGGGGGCCTCTCCCCGCGATTTGGCCGATGCGTGCAAGGAACATGTGTCTGCCGAGGAAGTGCGCGACGTGTTGAATTTCTTGGTGAAGGCCGGGTTCCTGAAGAAGGATGGCGAAAAGGTCTATTCGCAGACGGAACAGACGGTCATTGGTTCGAAAGAGGCTTTGCCCATAGCAATACGGGCCATGCACAAAGAGATGGCGAATATGGCCGCCCGCGCTGTGGACCGCTATGCACCGAATGAACGCTATTTTACGGGCGTCACGCTCAGCGTGAATCAAGAGGCAAGCGAACGGATTGCCAAAGAACTGGACGCCTGCTGCAGAAAGGTACTTGCGATTGCGAACGAATACAACGACCAAGATCAGGTTTGTAGAATCAATTTCCAGTTTTTCCCGGTAACGGACAAAATTAAAGAGGTGCGCCATGCTTAAGAAGTTTGTTTTTTCTGTAACGGCATTTTCGATTGCTTTTATGGCGGCCTGCTCCGACGATTCCGCGGGCGGTTCTTTGGCGGGCGGAACCATCGATCCCAATTCCATTGCCGAGGTAAGCAGTTCGTCCAACGATGTTGATACCATTGCGGTATCCAGTTCGTCCGAAGACAAAGGAAATCTTCCGGATGTCCCGCTGGAAGAATCCAGTTCGTCGAGTGAAAAAAGAACGGACACTCAGCCTTTTGTTCCGGTTGGCAGTTCATCCAGTCTAAATGCTGAGCCGAATAGCAGCGACGACTCTAAGGGAAGCAATGGCTCGGATCCGCAACCGGAGCCGGAATCATCTGCAAGCGATTCTGATGTATCTTTGCCTGAATACCATAATCTTCGTGTCCATACAGAGGATTTCAGTTTGCAGTGCAAGGATTATTCACTTTATAATAAAAACGATATTCCCGTTGTCGACCCCGAAATCGAACCTGCTTCGGCACGCTTCTACATGGATGGAAATTCAGAAGTGATTCTGTTTGAAAATGTCCAATTCGATGTTCCTTGCGACGAAGAACAACGGACATCATTCTTGAATGATGTCAACGAATCTGGCGCAATAGTAGGCCTTGATGGGAGTACGCTGTATGCAGCCTTTAGTCGGAGCAAGGGCTTGGATTATGGCTGTTTCTGCGTGGCGGATGCCGGATTCAAAATGGACCAGTTCTACCCTGGCTTAGATTCTGCAGTCTTTGATAATCAAAGGGCGATTCCGTTAGGAAATTAATTAAAGGAGGAAATCATGAAAAAGAATTCGATTTTTGCAACAGTTGTCTCTGTTGCGGCTGCGATGACACTTTCGTTTGGCTTACTTGCCTGCGGCGACGATTCGTCGTCGACAGCGCCCGAGCCTGTTACTGGCGGAAACAGTTCCACGGTGGAGGAGTCGTCTTCTAGCGAACTTCCTCCTGATACGACCTGCTGCAAGGTGACGGTTTCTTCGTCCAGCGAGGAACAGAGTTCGTCTTCGGTGTCGTCGTCTTCGAGCTTTGATATTCACATGTCGAGCCAGACTTGTTGTATTGATCTTTCGTCTTCTTCACAAGAAGAAACCGTACAGCAGATTAACGATATCTTTGGAACGTGCCGCGATAAAAAGGTTGATCCTATGATGGATGCGGCCTTGCCTCCTGTAGCCTATTTGGGTTATGAAGACGGAGACGATTCGGCAACGGTCGTTGTCGAGAACGTGTCGATGAATTGTAGGTCTATCAGCGGAACGGTGAGTATCATAAGGAAACCTGTTGTCGGAAATATTTACCTTTCGGCTTCCGGTGATACTCTTTATATGCAACAAGCGGCGCTTGATACCGTCAATGCCGAACCGGATTGCATGTGTGATTCCCGACTGATTTTTAAGGTGAAGGCGGACCCTGCATTTATCAATGCCAAGCTGTTAGTTGCCGTTATCGATGGAGATTATGGCAACAGAATGGAAATTATTAAGGCGTTTCCACCTGATGAACAGGAACCGCGGGATTCTATTCCTGCCGCGCAGGATAGTGTTCCTGAATCGACTCCGACGGAATTGGAATTGAACGGCTATGCGCGAGGCAAATGCATGGATAATGACCTTGCCGTAAAGCCTGTTACAAAAAGTGCAGTCTCTGACCTTCCCGAAGCAAGGCAGATTACTTACATGAACGGTATGACAGTCTTGACCTTGGAAAATGTGATGGACTATTGCGGAATAGACGCGAAGGTTTCTCAAAAGATGGTCGGTGATACGTTGATACTTGACTATTACGATGCAACCAGTGTAACCAAGTGCATTTGCAACTTTGATAAAATCGAATTCCTGATCGAACCGGAAAATGCGGCGGCCCGATACGTCAAGTTCAAAGATGTTGTGTACTGGGTCAATGAGATTATGTACGAAGTTGACCCTAATTGGAAAGGGTAATTACTCCTTGTTACTCACGAAAAACAGGCGCTCCAGCGGAGCGCCTGTTTTTCTTATATCCGAAAAAACGGAGCTTATTAGTATTGCGAATGCAATCTTAATAAAGCAAAGCGAACACCATGCCGGGGCGGAAGTACTTGCCGGCGGTGTACTTGAGTGCCGTGCTGTGGAGCAGCATGAACAGCGCGCTTGCTTCAACCTTGTTGGCCTTCGCGATGCTGCCGAATGCCTTCGTAAAGGCGGGCAGGTTGCGGGGGAGCTTCGGGCTGATGCGGGAGTCTGCAAGCAGGGCGCCCTTCTTCAGGAGCTCCTTATGCATCTTCTCGGCGGCGGTGGCGCTGAGGCCGAATGCCTTCACGAGCGCTTCCGGGTGCAGGCGGCAAGAACCGTTGAATCCTTCCGGTGCGGCGAACGGAATGCGGGCTTCTTCGTAGAGGTTGCGGATCATGGAGTCACCCATGTCAGCAGCCTGCTTTTCGAGGCCGTGGTGCATCATGGCGCACATAATGCTGTACTGGATGCCGATCCACACGTCGTGAGCCTGGAAGTTGAATTCGTCGAGCGGGCTGCCGTCCTTGCGCACAAGGTTTGCGGCACCGATGAGCGGGCTGTTGGCCTTGTAGTTCGTGTTGTAGACGCGGAGCAGGTTGGCCTTCGCCTTCTTCTCGTCGCTGATGGGCTTGAGGCCGAGCAGGCGCAGGTACGTGTCGGCGAGCATCGTGTCGGCGAATACGTCGTCGCAGTCGTTGGCAATCTTTGCGTTCCAGCTGGCGGTGAATGCGTCCTTGCACTGGGCGGTGAGCCATGCCTTCTTGAGGCCGCGGAGTTCGTTCTTGGAAAGCTCCACGTCGCTCGGGATTGCGCCGGAGTTCAGCCATTCGTTGATGGTCTTGAGGGCTGCCTTCACGTCGCTACCGTCGATGGTGAGCGTTTCCTTGATGGCGTCGGCAAGCTGCGGGAGCTTGTCTGCAACCACATCCTTCGCTTCCATCGGAGTCACGAAGAAGTGGTAGTAGCCTTCAGCTTCGTCCCACAAGGCTTCGTCGAATTCCTTGTTGGCGGCATCGGCCTTGGCGTTCCAGGTGTCGGCCTGCTGCTTATCGCCGAGAATTTCGGCAATCTTTGCCGCAGCGCGGAGGCCTGCAATCCAGAGGCTACCGCAGTACACGGAAATGCCGTGGCTGGAGAGGTTGTCGAAGGTGTCGTCGGTACCGTGGGTGAGCGGGAAGTTTTCGCCCTCGTTCACCATCTTTTCAAGGTACTGCATGGCGGCGTAAACAGCTTCCTTGCAATCCTTCAGGTTTTCGATGTCCTGCGTCTTCACGTAGTGGCGGAGAACCATCAAAACATACTTCGGAGCAAGATCCTTCCATTCTTTCACGTTATGCCAGTCGTAGGCATCGGGTTCGGCGTCGAAGGGGCTTCCGAGGTCGTGAATCACGGCGCCACGAACAGCGCGCGGGCCTTCGAGTTTCGGGTCGGGGAGGTCTGCAAACGGGTGGTTCACGTATTCGTGGTGACGGCGACGATTGTTGTTCACGGCGAGAATCGCATCACCGAAGCGCTTCATGACCACACCGTCGAGGCGCGGCATCAGGGCCATCAGGCTGAAGCTACCGTAGAAGTAAACGTCGAGAGAGTTGAAGAACGGATAGTCTGCGCATTCGCGAACCAGGAAACGGTCGTCCTTGTCCCACACGGTGGCTTCGGCGAGGAAGCTGAGGGTGTTGAGGGCGAGGCTCTTGAATTCGTCCTGCTTGGCGGCAGTCTTGTAGAGCTTGGCGACAGCCTTCTTCGGGACGAGCGCTTCGAATGCCTTGAGGCGAGCGTCCAAGTTCTTGTCGGCGGCGAGGGCTTCTTCGAGAATGGCGCCCACGCGGCCATAAGCTTCGGGGAAGAAAACGGTGTACTTCTTGGCGGAAGTAAGCTTGTTCAGCTTGATTTCGGGGAAGTCGAGCACCAGGTTGAACTGGAAGCTGACTTTCTGCTTCGGCTTGAGAACCGCGGTAACGGCGACGGCACCGGCCATCGTCTCGCGACCGCTGTAAACGTTCTTGACCCAGGCTTCGCAAACGCGGCCGCTGCGGAGAGCGCCCTTCAAAACAGAGGCGGCGTCATCCTGGTAGAACATCGGCTTCACGGAAACGTTCAGGTTATCCTTCTTGTTCCAGGCGACGGACACGCCCATGCAGCCGTTGAAGTCGCTTTCGGCGAGCGGCTTTTCGTTGTAGAATTCGAGACCGCGGACTTCGCGACCGTCCTTGGCCTGCTTGCTGAATTTCACGCCCTTCGGGAAACGTGCGGCGGGTACGAGCACAAAGCTCGAGTCCTGAACGCCCTGGCGGTCCTTCTTGGCCATGTAACCGGCAATGCAGTCCTGCACCTGCACGATGGTGACTTCGCGGGTTTCCTTGGTGGTATTTTCGAGAGTGAACACGGTCGCGTTCACGGGGAGGCTGGAGAGGCGTTCGTCACCCGGAGTCACGTAGCTGGACTGGGTCTTGGTGATAGCGACACCCTTGCCTTCGTAAACAGTTTCGCTCACCGGATAGAGAGCGGTGTACTTCATCTTGGCGGCATCGTAACCGGCCTGGCCCAGGAATTCAGAGTCGTTTGCCCAGGCGGCGGTGAGGGCGCCCTGACGCACGGCCTTTTCGCCCACGACACCGTTGAAGAAATCGATGACGGCGCTGCGGTTGAGTTCGGCACCGGCCTTATTCAAAAGGGCCGCGGTACGGTCGCTCCATTCGATGTGCCAGCGTTCAAAGTCTGCCTTGTTGTTCTTGAAAAAGTCCTTCTCGGCGATGGCCTTGTTGAGCTTGGCCTCGGCCTTCTTCTGGTTTGCAAGTTCTGCGGCGGTAAAGAGGGCTTCACCCTTTGCGTCTACGAGCGGGTACTTGGCGAGCATCTGCGTAAAGCCAGCGAAGTCGACAATTTCGAGAGCGGCCTTCGCGTCGATGACGGATTCGCGGAAGAAGAAGTTGTTGAAGCGGAGGTCAGCGGGCTTTTCGGTGCGGACCTGCACGCCAGGCATCACGTTCATCACGGGTGTGGTGCCTGCAGGCGTTGCGGTAAATGTCGAGCCGATACCGCCGACAGCAATACCCGTGGTAGAAGGGGTCGTAGAAAGCGGGGTGTACCAGGGCTGGATAAATTCCACGGCGAGGCCCGGGGTCATCAGCTTCTGGACGGAACCGGCCTGTTTGGCGCCGGCGAGGTATTCTTTAATGCTCATAGTCAATTCCATGAATTGGGGTTAAATTTTTACGAGTATAAAATTAAAAATTCTAGTGGCCACAAAACGAACGTTCCCGCCAAAATATGTACACAAAATGAACACCAACAAAAAAGCCCCGAATGGTGTCGGGGCTGCAAAAGATTGCGAGCGGTCTTTATTTTATTCTTTTAAAACGTAAAGCCGGCGAAGATGTTGTCGCTGAGGAATGGCAGCACCCCGAGCACAATCACTGCAACAGTCAAGAGCCAAATCACACCGCGCTGGCGCTTGGTCATGCGCAATGGATTTAGGTGGTCGTCGGTCTCGTCAATCCATGCGCTCTTGATCAGCTGCAAGTAGTAATACAGCGCAAGTACGTTGTTGAGGACTGCAAACGTCACGATGCCGTAATGCCCGGTAGAAGCTCCGCTGAAGAACAAGTGGAACTTTCCGAAGAAACCGGCAAGCGGCGGAATGCCAGCCAAGCTGAACATGGCGACAGCAAGGGCGATTGCAAGCATCGGCTTCTGCTTGGAAAGCCCACGCAGAGAATTGAATGTCTCTTCGCGGTGATGCCCGATAATGCCGAAGATAAAGAAGGCGAGGTAGTTCGAAACCGCGTATACGAACAGGTAGTAAATGATAGCTGTCTTTGCGGTGGCAGCCGGGCCAAGGAGTGCTACCATGATGTAGCCGGCCTGAGCAATCGAACTGTAAGCCATAAAGCGGCGGAGTCTGCTCTGCTTGAGGGCGCCGAGGTTACCGACAAAGAGCGTGGTGCCGGCAAGGAGGGCGATAAAGGGGGCGATTTGTTCCTGAATCGGGGCGAGCGGGCCGTAAACGAGCATCACGAGGAATGCAATTGCGGTTGCCTTCGATGTGACCGAGAGAATGGCTGTTACCGGAGTCGGAGCACCTTCGTAAACGTCCGGAGCCCAGGTGTAGAACGGGAACAAAGTCAGTTTAAAGCCAATACCTGCAAACAGGAATAGCACCGCAATCCACAGCAGGGGAGAGGTGCCTGCGGCGACGGCTTGCTGAATGGCTTCAAAGTGAATCGAACCCGCAAAACCGTAAAGGTAGCTGAATCCGAACAGTTCGAACGCGGTCGCGACAGAACCCATCAGAATGTACTTGGTCGCTGCTTCAGAACCGTATTGGTCGCGCTTGTTCCAGGCTGCAAGAGCGTACATCGGAATGGTCGCGATTTCGAGGCCCAGGAAGAATGTGAGCATGTCGCAGGCCGAAACCACCGTGAATCCGCCGAAGGTGGCGAATGCAACCGTGCCGATAAATTCGGCAATCTGGTGCATGGCGGGCTTACCGTCGCCACTGTGGTCAAAGTAGTCTTTTGCAAGCCAAATGCCGAGAATAGCGGACACCATCAAAACCTCGCGCATTAAAACGCCAAAGGTGTCGATATGCCAGTTCGTGATAAAGAACCTGCCTGCTCCGCCTGTAAGCGGAATCAGGTTCAACAAGATGAAAATCAGAATGAATCCGATGTTTCCGATTCTCCAAGGAACCTTGGAGCGGTCAGTACAGAACAGTCTGCTCCCGATCACGATAAACGGGAAAAGCAGAAGCAGTAAATCGGGAATGACGAAATTGGGAATGCTGAACATTATAAACCTATCTTGGTGAAGATGGGGGCGATGCTTTGGTCAAGCATGTCTGCAATCCATCCGGGGAAAACGCCAATCAAAAGTAAACACGCCACAAGAACAACCACTACGAGTTTTTCGCGGAAACAGGCGTCGGTAAGTGTTTCGTACTTGGCCGGCATATTGCCGTGCAACATGCGGTTTGCCGTTTGCAAAATGTAAACGGCAGTCGTCGTAATCGAAAGGATGGCGAGCACGGTCACAATGCGGGTAAGCGTAGAATCTTGCTGGAAAGCTCCGATAAAGATGTTGCTTTCGGCAATGAATCCGCTAAAGCCTGGGAGCCCAAGACCCGCAAAGCCTGCAATCACAAAGCCTACGCCGAGGAACGGGAGCTTGCGCATGATGCCGCCCATTTCGGTAATGTCGCGGGTGTGCGTGCGTTCGTAAATCATACCAATCGTTGCGAAGAAGAGTCCCGTCAAGAATCCGTGAGAAATCATCTGGAGGCTTGCTCCGCGAAGACCCACCGGAGTCATGGCGGCAAGTCCTAAGAAGATAAGACCCAAGTGACTAATGGAACTGTAAGCCGTAATGTACTTGAGGTCTTTGTGGCGAAGTGCGATGAAGGGACCAAGCACTACGTTAAAGATCAAGAGTGCCACCACGTACGGGAGCCAAATCTTGGCCGCTTCCGGCATCAGGAACATGGCGACGCGCAAGCAACCGTAAGCGCCCATCTTCATCATCACGCCGGCAGCCAGCATCGAAACGGCGGTCGGTGCCGCCGAGTGACCATCAGGGCTCCAGAAATGGAACGGGAACAGGGAACTCGAAACGGCGAAACCCATGAACATGAGCGGGAAAGCCCACATCTGGTAATCCATCGGGAGCGTGACCTTGGAAAGTTCCACAAGGCTAAAGCTGTTGATTCCACTTTCGAAATAAAGTCCGAACAGCGTTGCCAAAATCATGGAAGAACCGAAGGCGAGCGTTAGCGTCAGTTTTTTACCGCCGTAGTCCTTGCGTCCGGAACCGTAGCCAGCAATCATCAGGTACATGCAGAGCGCTTCCATTTCGTAGAACACGAAGAACAGCACCAAGTCCATGCTCATGAACACGCCGTAAACGCTTGTAGCGAGCAGCTGGATGAGCGCGAAGAACACCTTCTGGTTTCCCTTGATGTTCCAGCTGACCAGGATACCGCCCCAGACGATGACTGCGGTAAGGAACAGCAGGAACATGTTGAGCCCATCGGCGCCGACGGCGTAATGGGCGTTCAAGGCATGCAACCACGGGATGTCCATGTAGTAATGGAGTAAAAGCGGGGCTGATTCCTTGGCGGCTGTGTCAATGCCAAGCGTGTAGAGCCTGTAGGTAAGGTAGCCGACAAGCAGCAACACAAAGGTGCCCGAAACGGCATGAATTGTCTTAAGCAGGGATTCCTTTTGCGAAGAAATCGGTGCGCAGACTAGGACCGTGAAAAGTGGTATGATCCAGATAAGGTTAAAAAGCAAAGTATCCATAGTCAAACCTGCTTAAATAGGAAGCTGCCCCAAGAAACGCCACAGGATTACGCCAACAATAAGCGTGCCCAGGTAAAAACTCAGGTTTCCGCCCTGTGCGTAGCGCACGAGATCGCCGAGCTTGTGTGTGAACCACACGACAAACGCGAGGATTCCTTCGATAATGTAGTCTTGAATAAAGCGTGCTACGCGGGCAATACCGCCAATCACGAACTGGCGAACCACGGCGTAGTACATTTCGTCAAAGTAGAACTTGTGGTAGATAACCTTGTAGAGCCCGCTTCGGTTGGTGGCGTCGAGGGCGCGTCCGATTTTTGCCCTCGGGCTTGCATAGAAGAACCATGCTATCAAAAGGGCGACGGCGGCAACGGCGACAGCCACATACGGAATCCATTCGGCATGGGGGAGCATCACGAGCTGCGGCACGCGGAGCCTACCCGGCACAAAGTACTGCTCGAAGAGGTTCTTGCTGAGGAGGCCGCTCAACAGGGCGGGCACGGCAAGAATCACAATCGGAAGAGTCATGAAGAAGTCTTCGTGCACATGGCCTTCGGCAACGGACTTGCAGCGCGGAGCGCCATGGAAGGCCAAGAAGAACAGGCGGAACATGTAGAATGTGGTAAGGCCGCTGGTGAGAATGGCCAAGCCGAATACCACGTAATGGTGACCTTGGAAGGCCGCCAAAATGATTTCGTCCTTTGAGAAGAATCCGGAGAACGGCGGAATGCCTGCAATGGCAAGCACGCAAATAAGGCTGCACCAGTAGGTGAGCGGCATTTTCTTGCGGAGTCCGCCCATGGCGTCCAAATCATTCGTATGCACCTGGTGAATCAGGCTACCTGCAATCAAGAACAAGGCGCACTTGAAGAAGGCATGCGTAAAGATGTGGAAGGTAGACGCTGTCCAGCCGGTGGTAATGACGGCGTCGCCAATCTTGCAGGCGCCAAGCGCAAACATCATGTAGCCTAGCTGTGAAAGCGTGGAGTAGGCGAGAATGCGCTTGATGTCTTTTTGCGTGCAGGCGATGACTGCGGCAAAAATCATGGTGAATGCACCCACCCACATAATGAGCGTGAGCGAATTGCCACAGATGGCGAAGAACGGGAAGAGTCTTGCGACCAGGTAAACGCCAGCGACCACCATGGTGGCACTGTGGATGATCGAAGACACCGGAGTCGGACCTTCCATGGCGTTCGGAAGCCAGATATGCATGGGGAACATGGCCGACTTGCCCCAACCACCCGTAAAGATAAGGATAGAACCGATGATGAGCGCGTCTGCCTTGCTGACCACCATCAGGCCGAGGTTAATCGTCTGTTCCTTGAAAACGCTCAAGGTAAGGCCATTGAGGGCAAAAAAGTCGAAACTCTGCACCACATAGCTCACGATCACGATGCCGAGCAAGAAGAAACTGTCTGCAAAGCGGGTGAGAATGAACGCCTGCTTCGAAGCGCTCACGGCCGAGGGCTTGTGGTACCAGAAACCGATAAGCAGGTAGCTGGATACACCCACCAGTTCCCAGAAGATGAACATCTGGAAAAGGTTCGTGGCGGCAACGAGTCCGAGCATGCTGAAGCTGAACAGAGAAAGAATCGAGAAGAATCGGCCAGCACTACGGTCGCCCTTCATGTAGCCGATGCTGTAAATGTTCACGAGGAACGAAATCACCGTGACCACCACAAGCATCATGACCGAAAGCGGGTCAATCAAAAGCCCGATGTTTGCAGCAAAGTGATCTGCAAACTTGAGGAACGGAATGTTGAAGAGAACCGCTTTTTGCGGGGCAAAGGTCGAACCGAAATAGTGTACGGCGACAACCAAAGCCGAAATCATGGCAATACCGTTACCGATGACGGCAAATGTGGCGGCGGCTTTATCCGATTTGCGGCCGAGGAAGAGCCCGTTGACCACAAATACCAAAAGCGGCATCAAGAAGATTAAATAGCTGATGGAAACGTCGTTAATCATGGAGGTCCCTCAACTGTTCTACGTCCAGACTCTTATAGCGGCGGTACATCGACACGATAATGGCAAGGGCGATTGCCATTTCGCAGGCGGTCACGGCAATCACGAAGATGCTGAACAGGGCGCCTGCGGTCGAGTCGCTTGCGCTAAAGTAGGCAAACGAAATAAAGTTAATGTTTGCTGCATTCAGCATGAGTTCAATCGAAATCAGCATGCCAATCAGGTGACGACGGCGCATTAAGCCCCACACGCCAATGCCGAAAAGCAGGAATGCGAGAATGAGACAATTCATCAGGGTCATTTTTCTTCTTCCTCCTTGCCTTTGCGGGCGATGGTGATGGCGCAAATCAGCGTCATCAGGAGAAGGATACTCACGACTTCGAACGGAATCACGAGTCCGTCTTCGCCGTAGCCCAGCAGTCTAAGAGCGAATGCCTTGAGCGAAGCGTAACCTTCGGGAGCGGCAACGACGCCGTTTGAAAGTCCTTCGATGGGAAGCAGGCACTTGACCATCACGAGCACAAAGATAATCGAGAGCGCGAATGCGGCAAAGATTCTCGGAATCTTCACCGAAAAAGCGTCTTCGCCGAGGCGGCTTGTGAGTAGAATCGTGAATACCACGAAAATCACGACGCCGCCCACATAGACCATCACCTGGGCGAGTGCAGTAAATTCTGCGTGCAGGAGCAGGTAAAGAATCGCTGTCGCGACGAAGCTGAAAATCAGGAATACGGCGCTTTGCAAAATGTTCTTGACCGCGACCGTGCAAACAGCCGTTACAAGAATAATGAAGGTGACCACGTAAAATGCCAAATCCATTCCGCCAGTGGGAAAGGCGACATTTTGCGGGATTAAATTGGAAAGCGTTGCAAGCATTAGCCTTGGCCCTCCTTCTTGTTAAGAATCATTTCGAGCGTGGCGGGGTCGGTCGTGGCGACTTCGAATGCCTGGCTCATGCGGATAGCGCCAAACGGGCAGGCTTCCACGCAGAGCCCGCACTGGGTGCAGCTCGCAAAGTGGTAAACATAGCGACCGAGCACCTTTTTGCCGGCGATGTTCTTGGTCGAAAGCACGTTGATCGAGGCGTTCGGGCAGGCGCGTTCGCACATGCCGCAAGCGGTGCAGTGGTTGTTGCCTTCGGCGTCTTCGATCATTTCGAGGCGGCCGCGGTAACGTTCGTGCATCTTGAGCGTCTTCCTGTTTTCAGGATACTGCTCAGTCACGATGCGTCTGGGGTCAAAGAAATACTTGAGCGAAACGGAGAGACCGCAAATCAGGCTCCACGGGCCCGTAATGCAGCGCTTCAGGTAACGCTTGATGTACTTGCGTGTTGAAAGTCTTTCTTGCATATTATCCTACAAAAATCATCCACACGGCGCCGGCGGCGAGGAGCACCAGGTTCACCGGCAAAAGGAATTTCCATTCAAAGTCCATGAGCTGGTCCACACGCGGGCGCACAAAAGTCCAGCGCACCATCATGTAGCACCAAATCATAAAGTAAATCTTCGCGAAGAGCCACACGACTCCGGGCACCATCTGCAGGTAGGTGTCGATTGCTTCAACACCGATGCAGGGGGCATGGAACCCGCCCAAGAAACAGGTGGCGGCAAGTGCCGAGTTCGTGACCAAGGCGATGTATTCGGCCAGGTAGAACATGGCAAACGGGGTGCCGTTGTATTCCGTGTGGTAACCACCGGTCAATTCCTGTTCCGCTTCGGCGATGTCGAAGGGAGCGCGGTTCATTTCGGCGGTACTCGAAATAAAGAAGAGAATGAAGGCGATAAAGCCGAGCACCGGAATCTTGAAGATGAACCAGTCAAGCACCGTGCCGTCCTGGGCCTGGGCGATATCCATGAGGCTCGTGGAACCCGAAATCATCACGACGAACAAAAGAATCATCGCGAAAGAGATTTCGTAGCTGATCATCTGGGCGCCGCTACGGAGAGCACCGAGCAAGGAATACTTGTTGTTGCTGCTCCAGCCGCCAAGCAAAATGCCCAACACGCCAAAGCCGTTTACCGCGATAATCATCGGAATGCCCATGTCGATGTCAGCGACAATCAGGTTGTGGTCGAACGGAATGAGCGCTGCGATAATGAACGGGGCAATCAGCACAATCATCGGTGCCGCGTAGAACATCAGCTTGTCGGCGCCGCTCGGGGAATAGACTTCCTTGAAGAGCATCTTGATCACGTCGGCGATGGTCTGAAGCGTACCGTGCCAGCCCAAGCGCATGGGGCCCAAGCGGCATTGCACGTGGGCGCAGACCTTGCGTTCCATGTAAATCAAGATCGGGGCAGAACCGATATTCACGGCGCAGACTGCGATAACGCAGAGGAGCGCATTAATCAAGAAGGCGGCGATGCTGTCGAGGGTTGCGTTGTGCAAAGCGTCCGGCAAGTAAGCCGAAAGCTTCGGAACCCATTCGCGAATAAAGTCGCCTACAGGATGTGTAATAGAAGGTACAAACATATATTACCTGTCAATCTCTGGAATCACCGGGTCAAGAGTAGCCATAATGGTCACAAGGTCCGAAATCTTGTGGCCCTGCGCCATCTTGTTGAGGGCGGCGATGTGCGGGAAACTGGGCCCACGCGTGTGAATGCGGTATGGCTTTTCACCGGTCGTAGCTGCAACCACGTAGGTGGCGTACAGGCCTTTGGCCGTTTCGATTTCGCTGTAGTAGCGTCCGACCGGAAGACGCACCGGCTTTTCCTTGGCGCGCCACGGTCCTTCTTTAGGGAACTTTTCGATGCACTGGTACAGAATGCGCATGGATTCGTGAATTTCGGCAATGCGGACCGTGTAACGGTCGTAGCAGTCACCGGTGTAGGTCACGGGCACGTCGAATTGCAGCTGGTCGTAAATGCTGTAGGGATTCGCCTTGCGCACATCGAAGTCGACGCCGCTTGCGCGGAGTACCGGGCCGGAGCATCCGTAAGCGATGGCGTCTTCGGCGGAAAGAATGCCGATTCCCTTGCTACGTTCGAGCACGATGATGTTCTTCGAAAGGAACCTTTCGTAGTCCTTCATGGCGCCTTCGAGGTGCTTGAGGAATGCCTTGACGCGGTCGATAAAGTTTTCGGGAACGTCAAAGCGGCTGCCACCCGGTCTAAAGAAGTTGGTCGTCAGGCGCGATCCAGTGACTTCTTCCAGAATGTCGTGGATCATTTCGCGTTCCTTGAAACCGAACAGCAAGCATGTCTGGCCGCCCAAGTCGCCGCCGAAGCAGCCGAAGAACACCAGGTGGCTGGCGATACGTCCCAGCTCCGAAAGCATCACGCGGATGTATTCGGCCTTTTCGGTAACGCCGATGTTCATGCCTTTTTCAAGGGCTATCACGACCCCCAGGTTGTTCTGGATGGCCGTCAGGTAGTCCTGGCGGTCGGACATCGCGATGTACTGCAGGTAGCTCATGGATTCCGCCTGCTTTTCCATGCCGCGGTGGATGTAGCCGAAATGCGGTACGATTTCTACAATCGTTTCGCCGTCCATACGCAGCGCCAAGCGGAGAGCTCCGTGGGTACTCGGGTGCTGCGGACCCATGTTGATGAAAAATTCTTCGGTATTGGTATCGCGGGTAATCTTGAATCCCGGCGGGAGTCTTGTCATACTCATACGGGCCTCTTGATCATTTGCGGGTGGGTGAAGTCCTTACGTAGCGGATAACCGACAAAGTCCTTGTCCAGGAAAATGCGGCGCAGGTCGGGGTGACCTTCAAAGTTGATGCCGAACATGTCGTAGACTTCGCGTTCCTTGACTTCGGCGCCCGGGTACAGGTGGCTGATGGTCGGAACGCTTCCGAGCAGCGCTGTGGGGCGTTCTTCTTCGGGGATGTCGAAGTTCTTCTTGATTTGCACGCAGAAGAAGACCTTGTGGCCCTTTTCGATACTGCGGAGCATGGTCACCATGTCGAAGTGATCGTCGTAGTCGATTGCCGTGACGTCGATCAGGTAGTTCATCTTGAACTCGGGATCGTTCTTCACGTATTCTACGGCGGCCACGTAGTCTTCGACGCTGATCATCACTTCGAGCGGACGGTCGGCGGGCATGGCGGCCACCACATCTTCGATGGGGTCTTCGCTGTGCGTGTGCACGGTAATGCCCGGGAACTTCGCCTTGAGTTTCTTGTAAATGTCGAGCTGGCTTAAACCAAAGCGCTTGCAGGCGACACGCTCGACTTCGGGGAAGTCTTCCTTTTTCACGCGCACGGGCTTGAAGCTGCTCTTGTAATCCGGATTTTCTTCCTTGAATTTCGCGCGGGCTTCGGCCATTTCCTCGTCCTTGATGCGTTCAAGGGCGGCCCAGGTCTTCGCGGCTTCGCGGTAGCGGTCCATGGTCGAAACGTCCTTCGGTTCGCCTTCGTGCCAGGGGTCACGGCAGGTTTCTTTCAAAATCTTTTCGCGCAGAGTCAAAAGTCCATGGAACAGGGCTTCGGGGCGAGGCGGGCAACCGGGAACGAAAACGTCCACCGGAATCAGGTTCTGCGCCCCGCGCACCACAGCGTAGTTGTCGTAAATGAACGGGCCACCGCTGATGGTGCAGGCGCCCATCGCGAGCACGTACTTGGGGCCGGGCATTTGTTCCCAGAGCATCTGGAGAGCGGGCGCCATACGGCGGGTAATGGTTCCTGCGATAATGAAGAGATCCGCCTGGCGGGGCGAAGCGCGGAACACTTCGGAACCAAAGCGGGCGATATCGTAGCGGGCCATGGAGCTACTCATCATTTCGATGGCGCAGCAGCTGGTGCCGTAGGTGAGGGGCCAAATCGAATTTGCTCGGGCCCAGTTTACAACGTAGTCTATCGCGTTGACGACATACTTGCCGCCCGGGATAGGATCTAAAATCTTAGGAGCTAGGTTTATAATTCCCATAGGGCTATTCCCACTTAAGGATTCCTTTCTTCCATGCGTAGGCAAGGCCCGAAACGAGGATTGCCATGAAAATCACAAGGTCAATGACTACGACTTGAGGGGGCAGCGGCGTGTTACCGGCCATAATCTCCTTGAAGTTCGCCATGACCGGGAACAGGAACAGCGCTTCGATGTCGAAAACGAGGAACAGCAGTGCGAACAGGTAGTAACCTACCTTGAACTGGATTCGAGCGTTTCCGATGGTTTCCATACCGCATTCGTAGGGCGCCATCTTGTTTTTGGTGTTCTTGGTGCGGTAACCGAGCAGAAGCCCCGTAACGGTAGCCGCTGCCGCGATAAACGCGCCCAGGAAAAGGAAGATTGAAAGGATGATGTACTCTGACATAATTAGTTGGTAGAGCTTAGTTGGTAGAACTTAGATGAATAATCTAAGCTCTAAGTTCAGAGTTCTAAGTTCTAAGTTCTAAGCTCTAAGTTCTCCTTTAGTAAAAGTTCTGTAGCTCTTGAACCGTCCCGAATAGCGTGTTTCCTATCTGGAATCGGTCCAGCACGTGTTTGAGCAAATCCTTGAATTCGTCAAGCGTGGCTGCGTTCATTTCGTTCAGTTTTTCCTGAATGGTGTTCACGTAACCCGAGGCGACCGGTTTGGTCTTTAAGTCCTGCATTTCGCCTGCCCAGCGCTGTAGCATCTGGTCGGTTTCGATTCGGGCAATCACGTAGCGTGTGGTAGATAGTAGCTCTTGCAAAAAGTGAACCAAGAAGATTTCTTCTTGCAATATACCCCAGCGCTTGTCCTTGGAATACATGGCCTTGTTTTCGGCCTTGCCGTAAAAGATGGCGGCCTGCGCGTATTCCAGGCAGGTCATGATTAGCCTTTCGTAACGCTTGATTTCTTTGCTCAGGTTCTGGAACCAGATGGTGTCTGCCACCGGATTCTTTTCGCTCCGCTCGGCGACTTCGTTCGGGAAAATGGCCCTGAACGCGTAGTACACTTCTTCGTAGTAGCGGTTGCGCATACGACAGTTGAAGGCGCGGTTCTTGAGCGTGTAGTCGCTGTGGTGGAGCTTCGAAATCATGATTTTACCACCTGTTTTACGCCAGGAATGCTCTTGATGGCATTGATGATGGAATCGACTTGTTCCTTACGGAAGGCCTTGAACACCAGTCGGATTCTGCCCGAATAGTGCTGGCTTGCCGCAGTCACGCGGTCGAGGAATACGTTGGCACGCTTGAGTTCCTGCAACACGTCGAACGTAATGTTCTTGCGGTTCTCGGTTTCGATTGTGAGGTGCGTCTCGAACGAATGCTTGATGTCTTCGCTCCATTCCACTGCAATGCGCTGTTCCATCGGCAAGTTCTTGAGTTGCGGGCAGTCCGTATTATGTACTTCGATACCGATCTTGGGTCGTAGAACGCCAACCACCGGATCGCCGGGAATCGGACTGCAGCACTTGGCGAAATGCACCACCAAACTGGTTTCCTGCCCAATCTGCAGGGGCATTTCGTCCTTGCGGTCGGCCTTCGCGTCTTTGTTGAACATGGGGAAGAACCGGAGTGCGGTCGATTCCTTTTGCGTGGTTTCGCCACCGTTCAAAAAGCGCTGGATGTCCGCGAGTGGAAGTTCGCCCTGGCCAATGCGTTCGTAAAAGTCATCGATGGTGGGCGTGCCAAAGTATTTGCAAATGCTTTCTTCGGAGGGGCGCTTGTCCTTTTCGATTTTCTGGAGTCTGAGTTCGCGGTCCCAGATTTCCTTGCCCAAGTCCAGAGCCTGCTTCATGATGCTGCTTTTCATCCAGCGGCGCAGTTCCTGCTTGGCCTTGACGGTTTTGACCATATCCAGCCATTCGGGACTCGGTTCCTGGTTCGGACTCTTGAGCACCTGGATAGTGGCGCCATGTTCCACAACTGTATCGAGGTTTACCACTTTGTCGTTGATTTTTGCACCGATGCAGTGTAGGCCGAGCTCGGTATGCACTGCAAAAGCGAAGTCGAGGACAATTGATCCTTGCGGAAGTTCGATGGAGGTTCCCTTGGGCGTGAATACGGTCATGCCCGTGGGCTTCAAGTCCACCTTCAAAAAGTCGAGGTATTCCTTGGAGTCCGAAATTTCGGACTGGAGCTTTACCATGTGGTTCAGCCATTCCAGTTCTTCGCCTTCGTGCTGGGTTTCCATTTTGTAGGCCCAGTGCGCGGCGAATCCCTTTTCGGCGGTCAGGTCCATGTCCTTGGTTCGAATCTGGACTTCGACCATTTTGTTTTCGGGGCCGATCACGGTGGTGTGAATGCTCTGGTAAAGGTTCGGTTTCGGGGTCGCGATGTAGTCTTTAAAGCGACTCTGCAGGGGCGTCCACAGGTTGTGGACGTAGCCCAATGCCAGATAGCATTCGGGAATAGTGTCTACAATGATGCGGATGGCGAAAATATCGAAGATGTCTTCGAACTGGCACCCTCGGCTAATCATCTTGTTGTAGATACTGTAAATGTTCTTGGTTCGGCCCTGGATGGTGCAGTCGAAATCTTCGAGTGCCATCTTGATTTGCAAAGGCCCTATCACCGACTGGATATACTTCTCGCGGGATTCCTTGTTCTCGATGAGCAAGTCCACCAGTTTCTGGTATTCGTCGGGATTGACATATTTGAAACTTAGGTCTTCTAGCTCGTTTTTTAGCTTGTAGAGGCCGAAACGGTGGGTGAGCGGGATGTAAATGTCTAGAGTTTCTTGTGCGATCGCCTGGCGTTTTTCGGGCTTCATGTACCGCATGGTGCGCATGTTGTGGATGCGGTCTGCGATTTTAATCATAATGACCCGAGGGTCTTTCGCCATGGCGACAATCAGCTTTCGGTACGTTTCCGCTTTTTGGGCAGTTTTGCTCGATTCCTGAGCGGCTGTAATCTTGGTGACGGCATCCACCATGAATGCGGTGTCATCGCCAAATTTTTCGGCAATTTCTTCGAGGGAGTGGTCGGTATCTTCGACCACGTCATGGAGCAACCCGGCCAAGACCGTCGACTGGTCCTGTTTGAGGTCGGCAAGGATTTTTGCCACTTCGTAGGGGTGCTCGGTATAGGGCATTCCGCTCTTACGGTACTGCCCCTCGTGAGCCTCTGCAATAAAAGCTACAGCCTTCTCTAGAATCTCCCGGTCAAGCTTGGGATTCTTCTTTAAAAGCACGTCAACGATGTGCGTTTGGTTCGATGTGAGGCTCGCTTGTAACATCGGTATAAATAATATCTAAAAATTCGCACTTTGATTTGTGGAATTTTGCGAAATAAGCGAAAAATAAGGGTTTTTGAACGTTTCGCTGTTGTTTTTCTCTACAACGCTTTATTTGGTCGGGATATTGTAAATCAGGGTGAAAATCCTATCTTACGTTCAAACAAAAAATACAAGGCTAGGGCCGGTTTGGAGACTGAAAACTCTAGCTAAAATGCAGACAAAACGGCTGCAAGAAAGAGCCGCACCTCATAAAGGTGCGGCTCTTGCTTTTTTTAGGTGATAGATGTTTTTGGCTTATGCGCCGGCGTCTTCGAGGCGCTTCACATGGCAATAAGCCAATTCCTTGGTCTTCTCGTCACGTAAGTGCAGGCTGGAGCCTTCGCAGTAGCGCCAGTACTTGCAGGTCTTGCAGTCGCCGATTTTTGCCCAGCTGCGGTCGCGCATCACCTGGTAGCGGTTCTGCCACACATCCCAGAGGTCGTCCTTGTAGATGTTACCCTGGATATAGTCGCCGCGGAGGCTCGGGCATGCCGAGATGCTGCCATCGCAAAGCACGGAAGAGACGTTCACGCCGGCACGGCAGAAGAACGGGTAGTTGCGGGCGTCCTTCTCGTAGCTGCCGAGGAACCCTTCGCAGCCGTAATTCACGTTGATGACGTTCAGTTTCTTGACTTCGCGGATAAAATCGAACACCTGGCGGAATTCCTGGTTCGTGAGTTGGAACAGCGGATTGTCCTTCGCGCGGCCCTTCGGGAACACCGTCGCGATACGCCAGCGCTTCACGCCGATTTTCAAAAGCAGGTCGAGAATCTTCGGGAGTTCCTTGAGATTCTGGCGGTTCACGCAGGTCATCACGTCGAAGGTGAGGCCTTGCGTGTGGGCGGCCATGTCGATGGCGCGGAGTGCGTTGTCGAAACTCGTGGGGGCACCGCGGAAATGATTGTGGCTTTCCTTGAGGCCGTCCAGGCTAATCGTGAGTGAGCGCAGCCCTGCATTCAGCAACTTGGTGTAGCGTTCGGGGGTCATCGCAAGGCCGTTGCTGACCATTCCCCAGGGGTAGCCGCGCTTCTTGATTTCCATGCCGCATTCTTCAAGGTCCTGGCGCATCAAGGGTTCGCCACCGGTAATCACCACGATAAAGTGCTTCGGGTCGATGTGCGGGGCGAGTTTATCCAGCACACCCATGAAGTCTTCGCGAGGCATGTCGGGGATGGCGTCCTTCACGCAGTCGCTACCGCAGTGCAGGCAGTGCAAGTTGCAGCGCAGCGTGCATTCCCAGAAAAAGTACGTGAGCGGATGCGCCTTGATTTCGTTATGGCGGTAAAGGCGATAAGCTTCGAGAGCGAGTTTTTTCTTAAGAGAGAGTTGCATAAAAATGTGGAGTGTGAAATGTGAGGTGTGAAATGTGAAATTTAATGGATGCGTTGTCCATCCACGTAATATTTTGATTTGAATTCGTCTTCGGTGTAGACAGTCTTGTTATCCTTTTCGTCGCGACAGTCGAAAGTTTTCGTTTCGTCGTCGGTTGATTGGAAACAAGTGACGTCGTCTTCACAATAGTACGTGTCCGTGCACGCCGGATACGACATGGTGCAATTCTCGAAGTTCCCGGAAATCCTGTCTTCCTCGTTTTCGCAATCGTAGAAAATACCATATTCGGGGCATATCTGTTCAAGGTCGCAGGCGATAAGCTTGTTGCCCGCTGAAGGGCTGTCGCTGGAGGAATCGTCGCTACACCCGCTCCAGAAAAGAGCGCACAGGCTTAATAGAAATTTTTTCCAATGCTTTTTTATCATATTTTTCGTCTATAGGCTCATAGAGCCGTTCTTTCGTCTATTTCTCCAGGCACTTGTTAATCCGTTCCTGGATTTCCTTCATCTTGTCTTCGTAGACCTTCTGGAGTTCTTCGTCGAGGGCGGGCTTGTTCGCCTCCCATTCTTCCTTCATCTTCAGGAACTTGGCGTATTCTTCGCTAGGCCTGATGGAGCCGTCAATGCATTTTTCTACCGCATTATGGATGGTGACCGGGGCTCCGTAAAGGGCCACGAGACTTTCGAGTTCCATGCGCAGGTTTTCGAGGCACATGGGCGTTTCTACCAGGGTGGTCTTGATGGAGTCTATCTTTGCGGCTGCATCGCGCTTGGCCGCTTGCTCGCTCCACATTTTTTTTACATCTGCGTTGTAATCATCATAAAAATAGGATACACTGGAATCCGTGGGGAAACATTTGACGTCAATGGAATCGGGAGGCTCGACACCATAAAGAAGGCCGGCGACGAATTCGCTGCTGGAACTTGACTTTTCCTGTTCAGAAGAACTCGATTCCTCGGCAATGCTGGAACTCGATTTTACTTCTTCGGAAGAACTTGATGTTACCTCTTTAGAGGAACTGGATTCTGGCGTGTTTGAATCGCTGCTGCTTTCGGGTGCAGGCGCACAAATATCGTCGGGACAGCCGTAAAGAACGACTTCCGATGAAGATGCTGAATCGTCGCAACCTGCCCAGAACAGGGCGGTCAATGTAAGTGCAATTTTTTTCCAGTGTTTGTAGAACATCTTCAATTTCCCCAAAAGTTTTCTGACTAATTTTTATTTCTCTGCATCGTCGCAGGTGCCGTTGAATACGCAGGGCGGACCGTAAAGGGCGGGTTGCATTTCGCCGTTGAAGGTCGTGTCCTGCTCGGGATCTTCGACCACGGTCCTCTTTTCGTAACGGGCGCGGAATTGAGCTTCGTTGTATTTAACGCCGTCGCATTCGTAGGTGTTTTCGGAAATCTGCACCACGCCGTAATCAGGGCAGATTTCGTCGCTACAAGGGAATTCGGGAGCCCAACGTTCTTCAGTCACTTGCTTGCAGGTGGCGCCGTCTTCGCAGGTCATTGTTTTCTCGCCCTGCTTTTGGAAGCAAGCGATTTTATCCGGAACTCCGTAAGCGGGCATGATTTCTGTAAAGCTACTTGAAGATTCCTCAGTGCTGGATGAGCTAACGAATTTTTCGTATTCGATACCGTAAAGCGGGACGATTTTGCCGAAATCTTCGCTGCTGGAGCTCTGTTTTTGTACTTCAGTCGAACTACTGGAGCTTGCTTCAGTCGCTTCGCTAGAACTTGAAACCTGAGCCTGCTTTTCGCTAGAACTGGATGTCGTTTCGTTTCCGGTTGCTACGCTGGAGCTGGATTCGGGTGTGGCAACGCTGCTGGAACTGGGATCATCCGATCCGTTTGCAGAGGTGGTATCGCTGTCGCAACTTGCCCAAAAGAAACCAGTCAAGGCAAGGGCAATTTTTCTCCAATGTTTGTACAGCATGGATTTCTCCTTTTTTAATTTCTTTATCTAAAAGACGAATATATATAAATGACTATAACCTTGCAACTTGGGGGCAAAAATATGTGATAACTGGGGGTGGTTTTTGCCTTTTTGGATTGATATTTTCAATTTTTTACAGAATTTCCTACGGAACCACTTGCCAAAGTGATTCTAGATTGATATTTTTGGTGCCATGATGAATTTTGTGACATGTGTAACCCTGAACCGTCGTTGGTGGCGCGGACTCTGACATAGAGCCCGGTATTTGTCGCAAATCACCCAAGATTTTAAAGCAAAGGCTTCCGGACTCACGGAGGCCTTTCTCTTTTACCAAAATCATTGAAATCCTCCGGGACCAAAGCCTTTGCGGAACCCTAAACCAAGGAACGCAAAAGTTTAAACAGAATGGATATAGCCCTCGTTGCTCTTGAGATGTCAATTCATTAAACCTCAAAGCGAGCTTGCGAGCGACCTCATACCCCAAACCTTTTTAAAACCAGAGGATCAAAAATGACAACGAACATAAGGCACATCACTGAAAGCCCTAACTTCGAACCCCGTACCGACAGTATCTACGTGGCACTGCCCGGTGAACGTTACACCCCGTTTTCGCTGGGCAAGAAGCTCGGTGCGAAGGCGATTTTCGAATCCGCAAGCTTCTCCCACGGTCGTAGCCGCTATTCGACTCTGATGGTGGACGAAGGTTTCCGTCTGCGCCAGAACGACAAAGACGTGAGCATCGTTGTCGACGGCAAGGAAAGCGTGTTTTTGAAGGAAGGCGAGGGCGATATTCTTGATGCGCTGACGCTGATTTCGGCCGAAAATACGGTGCCGCCCAACCAGATCCCGATTCCCTCTTCGGGCGTGGGCTACCTAGGCTACGAATTCTGCGCCCGCTGCGATACCATCCGCCTTGCCCCGCAGGTTGATAAACTCAACATTCCCGAAGCCGAATTCCTAGTGGGTCACATCTACATCGTGTTCGACCACTTTACCGAAAAGCTTCACCTGTTCGCCTTGAACTACGAAGAACACCAGATTGACCTGAAGGCTGCCATTGAAAAGGTGAAGGCTCGCCTCGCTGACCTGGACTTTAGCTACCTCGCCCCGGAACAGCAGTATGGCAAGGGCATTACCATGACCGACCTGGAACAGTCCCGCAAGGAATACGTAGAAAAGGTCGAAGCCCTGCAGAAGCATATCATCGCAGGCAACATTGTACAGGCGGTACCATCTCGCCGCATCCAGTTTGCAAGCGATATCGAAGCTCTCGACATTTACCGTCGCCTTCGCACGGTGAACCCGTCTCCGTACATGTTCTTCCTCGATTACGGAACGCATCAGTTTATCGGTGCATCGCCGGAAAGCCTCGTGCGCGTGCGTGACGGCATCGCTACCATTCACCCGATTGCAGGCACCCGCCGCCGTGGTAAGGATGACGCGGAAGACGAAGCCCTGATGAAGAACCTGAAGGGCGACCCGAAGGAACGCGCCGAACACTTGATGCTCGTGGACCTGGCCCGTAATGACCTCGGCCGCGTCTGCGAAGCGGGTACGGTGGAAACTACCAAGTACATGGAATGCGAAAAGTTCAGCCACGTGATTCACCTGGTCTCTGACGTGCAGGGTAAGGTCTCCAAGACCAAGAAGGCGATTGAAGTGCTGCGCTCCAGTTTCCCGGCAGGTACGGTGAGCGGTGCCCCGAAAATCAGCGCCATTGAAATCCTTTCCGGCCTCGAAAAGGTCAAGCGCCGCTTCTATGCGGGTGCGGTAGGCTATATGGAATCTGACGGTGACCTGGATTTCTGCATCGCTATCCGTTGCTGCCTCAAGCAGGGCAAGACCATTAGCCTGCAGGCCGGTGGTGGCATTGTCGCGGCCTCTAACGCCGACCGCGAATTTGAAGAAACAAATGAAAAGCTCGGAGCAATCAGAGCTGTACTGGAGGGGGAAAATTAGTAGACAGTAGGCAGTAGGAAGTAGACAGTTTAAAATTAGGCGGCTACGCCGCGATTATATCACTTCCGACTTCCTACTTCTAACTTCCTACTGAGAACCGACACCTAACAACAACCCTGAATCACAAATTTTAAAAAAGCGAATAAAAATGATCATCATCATCGACAACTACGACTCTTTTACTTACAACGTCTACCAGGCGCTTGCAAAAATCACTAACGAAGAAATCCGCGTGCTCCGTAGCCGCGAATGCACCATCGCCGACATTGAAAAACTGAACCCGAGCCGCCTCATTGTAAGCCCGGGCCCGGGCCGCCCCGAAGACGCCGGCATCTCCGTGGAAGCCATCAAGCACTTTGCGGGCAAGCTCCCGATTCTCGGCGTGTGCCTCGGCCACCAGGCCATCGGTTACGCCTTTGGCGCCAAGATTGTGCAGGCCAAGTTCATCAAGCACGGTATCGCCGAAGAAATCGACCTCGACGGCAAGGGACTTTTCCGCACCATCGGCAAGAAGAATATCTTTACGCGTTACCACAGCCTCGTCATCGACGAATCGACGCTCTCTTCTGACTTCGAAGTGACCGCCCGCGCTACCGACGGCGACATCATGGGCATTCGCCACAAGACACTCCCGATTGAAGGCGTGCAGTTCCACCCGGAATCTATCGCCAGCGGACGCGCCGACGAATTTTTCAAGGCGTTCCTCAACTATCGTCGCGAACCGCTTGACGTGCGCGGGATTCTGAATACGCTTACCGAAGGCAAGGACTTGAGCCGCGAAACCGCCGAGATGTTCATGGAAGACTTGACCGACGGCATCATGGACGAACGCCAGATGGCCGCAATCCTGACCGCACTTTCCAGCAAGGGCCCTGTTGCCGACGAAATCGCCGGTTGTGCGAAGGTACTCAGCAGCAAGAAGCGCAAGTTCCCCTACAGCGGCGACGAACTCACCGATATCGTGGGTACCGGTGGCGACGGCAAGGGCAGCTTCAACGTGAGCTCGCTCTCCGGCCTGATTGCCGCCAGCTGTGGCGCGAAGATTGCAAAGCATGGCAACCGTGCTGTTTCCAGCAAGTCCGGTGCCGCCGACTTCTACACGGCCGCAGGCTTCAAGCTCGACATGACTCCGGACAAGGCCGCGAGCGTCATCAACAAGACGAATTTCGTGTTCCTGATGGCTCCGGTCTACCACAGTGCCATGCGCTTTGCCGGCCCGGTTCGCGGCGTTCTCGGCGTGAAGACCATCATGAACCTGCTCGGTCCCCTCACGAACCCGGCCGAAGCCAAGTACCTCATGCTCGGTGTCTACAGCACGACCGTACTGGAACCGTTCACCAAGGCGGCAAAGGCCCTCGGCGCCAAGCGCGTGATGGTTGCCATCAGTGACGACGGCTACGACGAAATTTCACCCTGCGTGCCGACGACCATCGCCGAAATCCTGGAAGATGGCGAGTACAAGACTTACTGCATCGACCCGAAGGACTTCGGCATCCCCTCCGTGGATCCCGAAGATCTCGCCGGCGGTACGGGCGTCGACAACTTCAACCTCGCTCTCGACGTGCTGAACGGTAAGGGCCGCCCGGGCATCAAGTACGCCTGCGCCCTGAACGCCGGTGCCGCCCTCTACATCAGCAAGAAGGCAGCCAGCATCAAGGAAGGCTTCGACAAGGCCATGAAGGCGATGGAAGACGGCTCCGTGCTGAAGAAGATCGAGGAAGTCAAGGTGGCGACGAACTCGTAATCAAATAAGGTTGGCAAAGGTTTTTATAACCCCTTGCCAACCTTATAGCTTTTAACTATATTTTTATTCCTACTAAACAACTAGGAAAATGAAAAGCTACGATTTTTAACAGGAGGCCGAAAACATGACTCTACAACAATTACGTTATGCCATCGGCATTGCAGAAACAGGCTCTTTCAATAAGGCCGCCGAAAAGCTTTATATCTCGCAGCCGTCGCTGACCGCCGCCATCAAGGATCTTGAAGATGAACTTAATATCCTCATTTTCAATCGTACCAGCCGCGGAGTCAAGCTCACTAGCGAAGGCGAAGAATTCATTTCGTACGCCCGCGAACTTTACCATCACTACGAAACGGTGCTGGACAAGTACGGCAAAATCGGCAAGCGTAAAAAGAAATTCGGCGTCTCGACGCAGCATTATTCTTTTGCGGTCAAGAGCTTTGTGGAAACTGTCAAGCTTTTCGATACGGACAAGTACGAATTCGCCATTCGCGAAACCCGCACCAAAGAAGTCATCGAAGACGTGGCCTCGTTCAAGAGCGATATCGGTATCCTTTACTTGAGCGATTTCAACCGCAAGGTTATCATGAACTTGCTGAATGCCCGCGACCTCGCGTTCCATAAACTCATTGACTGTAAGGCCTATGTGTACTTGTGGAAGGGGCATCCGCTTGCCAACAACAAGTTCATTACGCTCGATGAACTGGCTGAATACCCGTGCCTTTCCTTTGAACAGGGCGACAACAGCTCGTTCTATTTTGCCGAAGAAATCTTGAGTACGAACGAATACAAGCGTACCATCAAGGCGAACGACCGTGCTACCATGCTGAACTTGATGATCGGCCTGAACGGGTACACGCTTTGCTCCGGCATTATCTGCGAAGAATTGAACGGTTCCGATTACTTGGCCGTACCCTTCAAGGACAAGAGCGAAGAATCCCGCCGCGTCATGGAAATCGGCTACATCGCCAAGCGCAACATGTTGCTTGGTCTGGTGGGCGAGCGCTATGTCGAAGAGCTGCAACGCTACCTGGCGACCTGCTCTTCGTAATAGCCTTAATCTATAACAAAATATTAAAAAGAAGTATTAAACTATTCCTTGTGTTCTAGGGCGTGCTTTTTTATCTTTGGCACGTCCTTAGAATTTTAGGAGGCGCATTGTGGAAAAACGCACGAATCTTTTAACGAATGGTGTCATCTGGTTTGGGGTGGCAATCTCGGTTTCTGAAATCGAGGCAGGTATTGAAATCGGCGCGGCATCCTCTTACGATTCCGTTTGGCTCCCGCTGATTTTGGGCCATGTCCTGGGCGGCATCTTGCTGTTTTTCGTGGGTCTCATCGGCGCCCGTGTCCGCCTGAACGCCATGGAAACGACAGCGTCTGTTTACGGCTCTTACGGTTCCAAGTTCTTTGCCTCGCTGAACCTGTTCCAGTTGATTGCATGGATTGCCGTGCTGAATGCGCAGGGGGCCTCGGTGTTGGCGGGCCTCAATCTCCCGATTTCGTTTCCGCTCACTTGCGTGATTCTTGCGGTGCTGATTGCGGTGTGGGTTTTTGTCGGGCTCCGCCGTTTTGCGAAAGTGACGACGGCCGTGATGGCTGTTCTGACGGTGCTCTTGATTGTGCTTACGGCGAAATTGTTCGGTGTCGGAATTTCGGGGGCGCCCGCCGCAGAACATGCGCTGAGCTTCTGGAATATCTTTGAAATTTCGATGGCGCTTCCGCTTTCCTGGTTGCCGGTGATTTCGGACTACACCAAAGATGTCGAAAAGCCGACGCGTGCCACGGCGGTTTCTGCGATTGCGTACTCGGTGGCAAGCTTCTGGATGTACTTTATCGGGCTTCAGATTGCAACGGCCGGAGTTGGTAACGATATCGCCCGCGCCATTCTGCTGGCGGGCCTTGGAATTCCGGGAATCATTATCGTGGTGCTTTCGACCGTGACCACCAACTTCTTGGCGGCGAACTCTGCCGGCGAATCGGCCAAGGCCATTGTCCATAAGCTGAACCCAAAAATCACGGGTGTCGTGGTGAGCGGTATCAGCGCGGTCCTTGCCATATCGGGTATTATGGATCATTACATCGGATTCCTTTACCTGATTGCCTCGGTGTTTGCGCCCATGGCGGCCGTACTCCTGGTTTCGTTCTTCTTGGCGAAAAATCACCAGGTGGGCCACAAGTACTGGATTTTGAACTTGTTCGCATGGTTGGTTGGCTTTGCCGTTTACCAAGTCACGTCGCACATGGATTCTGTAATACTTGGCCCTACGCTTCTTTCTATCCTGGCATCGGCCATAATTTCCTATCTTTTCTCAAAAACCTTGACTTTGAAGCCTAAGGGAAATTAATGAGCGAAGACATTTTAGCGAAAATCGTACGGATGCGCCGCGAGGATATCGAGCGGCTTGGCCTGAATTTTGGAATTGAAATTCCAGAAAAGCGCGAGGTGGGCCATACCGAATTCCTCGGTAATGCAGGTGCGATTCTCGAAGTCAAGCGAGCATCGCCTTCGAAGGGCGATATCGCGCCGGATCTCGATCCGGTAGGGCTTGCGACGACTTATGCCGAGGCTCATGCGCAGGCGGTTTCAGTGCTGACTGAAACGAATTTTTTCAAGGGAACGCTGCGTGACTTGATTGCCGTGGCGAACCTGATGGAAAGCCGCCGCAAGCAGGGCTTGCATGCCTGCGCCGTACTTCGCAAAGATTTTCTTTTATTCGAAGATGAAATCGATATTGCTTACCGTTGCGGTGCCGATGCGGTGCTTTTGATTGCTCGCATTCTTGATGACGAACAACTCGTGCGCATGGCAAAGCGTGCTGCATCGTTTGATATGCAGGCCTTTGTGGAAGTCCGCGAAACTGACGACTTGCGCAAGCTGAAAGTCGTGACCGATGCTTTGGGTGACGCCGCTGCCAAGACGATTGTCGCGGGCGTGAATTCTCGCGATTTGGCAACCTTCCATACAGACCCGCTGGTGCCGGCGTCGGTGCGTAGCAAGCTTCCGGCCAAGGCTGTTTTTGAATCGGGAATTTTATGCCCGGCCGATGCGACTTATGCGCGCAACCTCGGCTTTACGGGAATCCTGGTGGGCGAGGCGGTTGCCAAGAACCCACCGCTTGCTAAAGAAGTGGTGCATGCGTTTGAATCGGGCTCCGAAAATGCCCGCGGCAAGTTCTGGAAAAAATACGCCGAACGTAAGGCTGCAAAACGCGCCGAAAATCGCCCCCTCGTGAAAATCTGCGGCATCACGCGCGAAGAAGACGGCTTGCTCGCCGCAGAACTCGGGGCAGACATGCTCGGCTTTGTATTCAGCACTACCAAGCGCCTGACCACTGAAGAATTCGTGCGCAGTTTTGCCGAAAAGATTCGCTTGTGTCATCCTGAGCAAGCGCAGCGCGTCGAAGGATCCCCTCTCCTTGTTGGAGTTATCACCGATCCCGAATCCGTTGAAGGCAAAACCGCCATCAAGCTCGCTCGCGAAGGAGTGCTCGATGCAGTGCAGCTTCATGGCGTCGACCCGTCGAACTTAGCCGCGACGGCAATTCCTTACTATTGTGCCGCCCGCGTTGGCGAAGAATCGGATTTCGACAAGGTCGCCGCTCTCCGCAAGAATGGTGAACCACGCATTCTCTTAGATGCCAAAGTCGAAGGAACCCCTGGCGGCACGGGCAAGACCATTCCTGAAAACCTGCTCCGCGAAAAAGCGGGTGAGTTACCTCTCTGGCTTGCCGGCGGTATCACGCCTGAAAATGTGGGCGCGATTGTCGAAAAGTTCCGCCCGGAACTCGTCGATGTTTCCAGCGGCGTCGAAGACGCCCCGGGAATAAAAAACGCCGAGAAACTCAAAGCTTTGTTTGCGGCTCTTTCCTAAATTGCCCCAAATGGCCTAATTTGGGCCTTTTTGTACAAATTACGAAGGAAATTTTACAAAAATCTTATGCTAACCTATTGACAGACAACGAATTAGTATATATATTGAAGACATAAAGATGAAATTGGCAATCCGCTTTGACGCTAGCGCCGCTATCGACGAGGTTCTCAAGGAGGGATTTAGGCTTGCCATTTCATCAAGTGTTTAACAGAAGACTCTCGATCGTCGAGAGTCTTCACTTTTTTTAAGCTGAACCCCTTGCCACACTAAAGAGACATTCCTAAATTAGGGCGCATGAAGATGAATTCAGCAATCCGTTTCAACCGTTGGTGGTGGGGCTCTACTAAATAGAGTCCGTTTTGCTGATTTCATCAAGTGTTTTGTAAAAGGCTTTCGGACTCCCGAAGGCCTTTTAATTTTTTACCCTCAACCACGATTTTAACCCCAACCCTTCCATTCAAAATGACTCACGCAACTATAACCTCCACACCTCAAAGCGCCGTAGGCGCGACCTCACACCCCATAACCTCTGACAACGGTTTCTTTGACAAGTTCGGCGGCAAGTATGTTGCCGAAATCATCCGCCGTCCGCTCGACGACCTCGAAGCGGCATTCAACAAGTACATCCACGATCCGGAATTCCTCGAAGAACTCCGTATCATTCAGCGCGACTACATTGGGCGCGAGACCCCGCTGTATTACGCTCCGACCGCAACGGAACTTCTGGGTGGCGCTCAGATTTACATCAAGCTTGAAGGCCTTGCCAACACCGGTGCCCACAAGATCAATAACGCCATCGGTCAATGCCTGCTCGCTAAGAAGATGGGTAAGACCCGCATCATTGCAGAGACTGGTGCCGGTCAGCACGGCCTTGCGACGGCTGCCGCTTGCGCCAAGCTTGGCCTCGAATGTGTGGTGTACATGGGCGAGGTGGACGTGCGCCGTCAGCAGCCGAACGTGGCGACCATGGAAATGTACGGCGCGAAGGTCGTGCCGGTCACGAGCGGTAGCCGCACTTTGAAGGATGCCGTGAACGAAGCCATGCGCGACTGGGCTACGAATTTTAAGAACACGCACTATGTGCTGGGTTCCGCTCTCGGTCCGGCTCCGTTCCCGGATATTGTTCGTACCTTCCAGTCGGTTATCGGTGAAGAAGTCAAACGCCAGGCTGCTGAACGTAACATCGACATCGCGGCGGTTGTCGCCTGCGTGGGTGGCGGTAGCAATTCCATCGGCGTTTTCACTCCGTTCATCAACGATGCGAACGTGCGCCTGATCGGTGCCGAAGCCGGTGGCATCGGCCCGAATAAGGGTGAAAATGCAGCGCGCATGACGGGTAACGCCAGTCGCGAAGGTATTCTGCAGGGTTACAAGAGCCGCTTCCTGATTGATGAAGACGGTCAGTCGCTGCCGACCCGTTCTATTTCGGCAGGCCTTGACTACATGGGAATCGGCCCGCAGCTCGCAGCCCTCGGCGAATCCGGCCGCGTAGAATTCACGGCGATTCTCGACAAGGAGGCCCTGGAAGCGGTCAAGTTCTTCGCCCGTAACGAAGGCATTCTCTTTGCGCTCGAAAGTGCTCACGCCGGCGCCGCCGCTATGAAAATCGCGAAGGAACTTCCGAAGAACAAGGCGCTCGTCATCAACATGAGTGGCCGCGGCGACAAGGACATCTTTATCACGAGCCCGGTGTTCCGCCCCGAAAAGTGGAAGGAATTCCTGAAGGCCGAACTCAAGCGCCTCGAAAACAACGAAGACATCCACGACGCGGAGATAATGAATAAGTAGTAGACAGTAGGAAGTAGACAGTAGACAGTGATGTCCCGTATTCCACTTCCTACTTCTAACTTCCTACTTCCTACTTCCTACTAAAACCTTTCAACAGCGGCAAAGCCGCGAGAATTAATTATGAACTTAATGTCTCATCTTATTGCGGGTTTTCCTGACGCAGAAACTTCTATCGCCATCGCCGACGCTCTTGTGAAGGGTGGCGCCAACATCCTTGAAATTCAGCTTGCCTTCAGCGATCCGAGTGCCGACGGTCCGGCCATCCAGACGGCATCGACCATCGCTCTCGATAAGGGTTACTCCACCAAGCAGGGCCTCGAAATCGTGAAAAAAATTCACGAACGCCACCCCGAAACGCCCATCTACATCATGACTTACGGCTCCCTCGCCTTTACGCCGGGCATCGAAAACTTCGTCAAGATGTGCAAGGATGCGGGCGTATCCGCTTGCATCATTCCGGACTTGCCGTTCGACGGCGACGAAGGCCTGACTGAAGCTTGCAAGAAGCATGGTCTCGAAAACATCCCGGTGGCCGCTCCCAGCATGACCAAGGAACGCCTCGAAGCAATGGCCTCCAAGGGCTTCAAGTACATCTACGCCGCACTCCGCGCCGGTACGACCGGTAGCGAAACGACGATTGACCAGGCGACCCTGGACTTTATCGACACCGTCGGTAAGGGTGGCGCGAAGGTGCTGGGCGGCTTCGGTATCCGTAATGGCGAACAGTCCAAGGTGCTCAGCAAGCACGTGTACGCTGTGGTCGCGGGCTCCGTGTTTGTGAACATTGTGCTGAACAACGGAGACTCTGCCGAAGGCCGCAAAAAAGCCATCGCCGAAATCGAGGCGAAGGCTAGAGAAATTGCGGGGAATTAAAATCTATTTTTTTCTGAGAGAGAAGCCGGTGGATTGTCTCCATCGGCTTTTTGTTTGTTCTAAATATGAAATCATGCACCTGGAAACGGGTGCATTTTATCGTTTATTATGTGAGCTAGGTCGTGAAAAACTACTTTTGTGCTGATATGAAAAAAATTTGTGCATTGACTGTTTTGGCTTTTCTTGTTGCCTGTAGTGGTGATGGTTCTTCTACCGGAGCAAATGGTGGCTCCGGTCATGATTCTGGTAATAGTGGCGGCAGCGAATTCGATGCTTCCTCGAATACCCTCAAGGACTCGCGCGATGGCAAGACTTACAAGACCGTGAAAATCGGCAATCAAGTCTGGATGGCCGAAAACCTTGACTATGAAACGGCCAACAGCATCTGCGGAGAAATGGAATACCTTACCTTGTACGGCTGCCTTTATTCATGGGACGAAGCGAAGACCGCGTGCCCCGTCGGCTGGCGCTTGCCAAGCCAGGCGGAATGGAATACGCTGATCGAATTTGTCGGAGACTCTGCCACGGCAGGGAAGATTCTCAAGGCCACGATCAAGTGGAGCGATAAGGGACATTACAAAGACGGTACCGACGATTACGGTTTTACCGCATTGCCGGGCGGCGTGCGTCTCCCGCAAAAGGGCAAGACGCATCAGTCATTCGTCAATTCGGGAGCCTTCTTCTGGAGCGCCACCGAGGTCGATGACGACGAGTCGATCACCTTGGTTTTGCGTTACGAAAACGACGCCGCGACATTGTTCGAAAACTACAAGGACGCCGGCGTCAGCGTCCGCTGTTTGAAAAATTCAGTTTTAGGGGGCAGAACCCTTGTCTACTAATTACAGCGTTGCCTGGAACTGGTGGAATTTTTCCAGGAGCTCGGCGTAGGTCTTGGTGGCTTCGAGCTGCGGAAACTGGGCCACGATGGAATCCGGCGCGCAGAAGAAGCAGCCCTTGTCGGCCTGCTTGAGCATGCCCGTGTCGTTGAAGGAATCGCCGCTGGCGAATACCTTGAAGTTCAGGTCCTGCAGGTGCTTCACGACTTTCGTCTTCTGGTCGGTGAGTCGCAGGTGGTAGCCCTTGATCATGTCGTTTTCGACTTCCAGGTTGTGGCAGAAGATAGTCGGGAAACCGAGATTTTTCATGATGGGGTAGGCGAATTCCTGGAACGTGTCCGAAAGAATAATCACCTGGGCTTCGTCGCGGAGCTGGTCCATAAAAGCGCGGGCGCCATCGAGCAAGCCGAGGTTTGCGATCACGTTCTGGATGTCCGAAAGCTTGATGCCTTCGCGTTCGAGAATCTTGATGCGGCCCTTCATGAGCACGTCGTAGTCGGGAATGTCACGGGTGGTGAGGCGCAGGTCCTTGATGCCGGTCTTTTCGGCGACGGCGATCCAGATTTCAGGGGCGAGGACACCTTCAAGGTCCAGGGTAACGACACATTGTTTCGAGAACATGATAGCTTGCTTATGGTTAATGGTTAAAAAATGTGAGGTGTGTGATGTGTGATGAGAAATGATTAATTACACATTTCACATTACACATTACACATTATTTTTTCCGTTCCTTAATAATTTCTCTTAAATCCGCAATCGTAATCTGGTACGGGGTGCGGCAGAAGTCGCAAGTCACTTCGAGGTCCTTGCCTTCTTTTTCGAGGTCCTGCAAGTCCTTGAGCGGGAGTGTTGCAAGCGTTGCCACGGTGCGTTCGCGGCTGCAGGGGCAGTAAGCCTTCGGGTCGATTTCTTTTACGATATCGATTTCGTAGGGGCCGCGCAGCTGGTCCAGGAGCTCGTCCAGGTCAAAGCCTTCGGGCGTATACATGTCCTTGAACTTCGGCAGATTCTGGATGATGACTTCGATCAGGTTAATGTCCTTGTCTTCGAGGTCGGGGAAGGCTTCGATGTAGAAACCGGCGGCGTAGTCGAGCTTGCTCGGGTCTTCTTTGTTGAAGGCAGCTTCGATGCCCACGGCCGAGCGGATCTGTTCGGACTGCAAAAGGTAGGTGGCGAGGTTCTGGCCCATCGATACGGCGGGAGCCTCGATAATGCTTTCGTGGACGCGCTTGCCCTGTTCGTTCAGCTTGATGACGCGCACGCTCTGCGGAATCAGAGCGGGTTCGTTACCGCCCACGGCCTGGAGTTCCGGCTGCGGAATCATGGCGCGCACCAGGCCCTGCGGCGTGGAGTCCGACTGCACCAGCGTGATTTCGCCCGAGAATCGGGTGGTAAAGCTCACGGTGCCCGGGAACTTGAGCGAGGCGCTCAAGAAAATGCTTGCGATGGAGTTTTCGGCCAAGAGCTTGAGGGCGAAACCCTGTGCGTTATGCTTCTTGCCGATTTCGTTCATCGTCGCGGTCAAGTCGACGACAATCAGGCGGAAGGGCGTCTTCTTGCCCGTAGCGCGGATAATGCGGTCCTTGAAATTCATGGCCCAAAGATAGAAAAATAGTAGGCAGTAGGCGGTAGACGGTAGACAGTATTAAATCTGAATAAACCGTAAAACTTTGGCTTGGAATGTGATTCTTAAAAATTTTATTTAAATTTCTTTTAAAAAAAGAGGTAAACAATGCAGATTTTATTTTTGTTGGCTGATGGTTTCGAAGAAACTGAGTTTGTGACCCCGTTTGACTATTTGCAGCGGGCGGGTTTTGAGGTCGCTCTCGCAAGCGTTTCTGGCAAGGCCGAAGTGATTGGGTTGCGCGGCCTTAGAATTCAGACGGACTTTGCTCTTTCGGGTGCCGATACAGCCGCTTTTGACGGCATTCTTTTGCCCGGTGGCGGCATTGGCGTCAAGAATCTGAAGGCTTCTGCTGAAGTGGAAAAAGTTATTCACGAATTCAACGACAAAGGCAAGTGGATTTTTGCCATTTGCGCGGCTCCGCTGGTGCTCAGCAAGGCGGGAATCCTTGCCGATAAGACTGCGACCTGTTTCCCGGGCTGCGAAAGTGAACTTGTCTGTAAAAAGTTCGTCGAAGACCGCGTGGTCGTAGATGGAAACATCGTCACGAGCCGTGGCGCAGGCTCTGCCGAAGAATTTGCTTTTGAATGTATTGCGCAGCTTGGCGGCCGCGAACTTTCAGAGAAAATTAGAAAGCAAGTTGTAGCTAGGTAGTTAATAGCTGCTTCGTTAGTAGATTGTCATTCTGAGCGGAGAACCGAATGGTTCGTAGTCGAAGAATCTCTTTTAGATCCTTCAACTTCGCTACGCTTCGTTCAGGATGACATTCAGTAACGATTACCCGACGCTGTGTTCGAGCTTGAGTGTCAGTAACTGACGGGCTTCCGTGGCGAATTCGCCCGGGAGCTCTTTAAATACGTCCTTGCAGAATCCGCCGACCATCGCCTGAATGGCGTCTTCGCGCTTGATGCCGCGGCTCTCGAAGTAGAAGAGCTGGTCTTCGCTGATGCGGCTGGTGGTCGCCTCGTGTTCGGTGGTGGAGCTCGCGTTTGCGACGGTGATGTAGGGGAAGGTGTGAGCCGCACTCTTGTCGCCCACGAGCATGCTGTCGCATTGCGTGTAGTTGCGGGCTCCCGCGGCCGACTTGCGAATGCTCACTTCGCCGCGGTAGGCGTTGCTCGAGTAGTCGGCGCTGATGCCCTTTGAAATGATAGTGCTCTTGGTGTTCTTGCCGATGTGAATCATCTTGGTGCCGGTGTCGGCCTGCATGTGCCCGTTGGTGAGGGCCACGCTGTAGAATTCTCCGACGGAGTTGTCTCCCAGCAGCACGCAGCTCGGGTACTTCCACGTGATTGCGGAACCGGTTTCGACCTGCGTCCAGCTGATGCGGCTGTTCTTGCCCGCGCATTTGCCGCGCTTCGTGACAAAGTTGTACACGCCGCCAGCGCCCGTCTCGCGGTCGCCCGCGTACCAGTTCTGCACGGTTGAATACTTGATGCTTGCGTTGTCCTTCGCTACAAGTTCTACGATGGCGCTGTGCAACTGCTTGCTGCTGTATTCCGGCGCGGTGCAGCCTTCCAGGTAGCTCACGCTCGCTCCTTCATCAGCGATAATCAAGGTGCGTTCGAACTGGCCTGCTTCCTTGTTGTTGATGCGGAAGTAGGTGGAAAGGTCCATGGGGCACTTGACTCCAGGCGGAATATAGACGAAACTTCCGTCGCCGAATACCGCGCTGTTCAAAGCCGCAAAATAGTTGTCGCCTGCGGGCACCACGCTTCCCAGGTATTCCTCGATGAGTTCGGGGTATTCCTTGATGGCGTCGCTAATGCTGCAGAACAAAATGCCCATTTCCATGAGCTTGCGCTTGTGGCTGGTGTATATGCTCACCGAGTCAAAGACCGCGTCTACGGCCACGTTGGCCAGACGCTTCTGTTCGTCCAGCGGAATGCCGAGCTTTTCGAAGGTGGCGAGCAACTCCGGGTCCACGTCTTCAATCTTTTCGTGGCTCTTCTTGGTCTTCGGGGCGGAGTAATAGACTATGTCCTGCAGATCAACCGGATTAAAGCTCAGCTCGCCCCAATTGGGTTGCTTCATGGTCTGGAGCTTTTCATAGGCTTTTAGTCGGAAATCGAGCATAAACTGCGGTTCGCCGCGGAGCTTGGAGGCTCTTCGGATGATATCTTCGTTCAAGCCCTTCTCGAAGGCCTCGTTTTCGATATCCGTGACAAATCCGTACTTGTAGTTTTCGCTCATATGATGCTCGTTTTCAAATTTCGGTGCAAATATAGAAAAATAAGCCCCTTTCGTCCATTCTAAGTCGTGTGTATGGCTTTGTATTTACATGATTTCAATTTTTCTAAAAATTGACAGTTTTTGTCATTGGTTAAAACCTAATTTTAGGAGCGTAAAAGAGAGGTAAATTATGAATCGCTTTAGCATTGCAAATAACAACATCCTGTTTTCCACGCTCCTGATGCTTGCCCCGGCCGTATTTGGAGTCATGTTCTACGGTTCGGGTAGCGTTGTCGCGTCGGTATCGGCCGCAGTCGCCTATTTGAGCTTGGTCATCGGGGAACGCCTGGATTCCGCTCAAAATTCATAAAAAAAGAAAGCTCCGCGTTTGCAGCGGAGCTTTTCTAGATTCCGGCGGTGGCCGGAATGACGATTTGTCGCATTAGCGCCTTCTTTCGGCCATCTCTTTCTTCAAGATGTCCATGACGGCGCCGAGGTCTGCCGGGGCCTTGAACACGGGGTTCGCGAACTTGGAGCAGATATTCTCGAGCTTCTTTTCGTGGTAGCCCACCTTGAATTCGGTGAACTTGAGGCCGTGTGCCGTGCTGATGACGACCACATTTTCTTCCTTGTCAATCTTGCCTGCGGCCACAAGCTTTTCGAGGGCGCCGAGGGCGACACCCGTATGCGGGCAGCAGTAGAGACCGATGCGGTCACCGCGGTGGGCGGCGTTCGCCAGTTCTTCTTCGGTAACGCTCACCACCATGCCGTTCGTCTTCTGGATGGCGCGTACTGCCTTCGGGTAGCTGACCGGGTTACCGATCTGGATGGCAGAGGCGAGCGTCTTCTTCGCCTGCATCGGAACGAGCTTGTCGAAGCTGCGTTCGTAAGCCTGGTAGAACGGGTTGGCGTTCTCGGCCTGGGCGACGATAATGCGCGGGATGCGGTCGATAAGGCCCATGGCCTTGCAGTCTTCGAAACCCTTGGCGAGAGCACTGACGTTACCGAGGTTTCCACCCGGGATAATCACGGTGTCGGGCACCTTCCAGCCCATTTCCTGGCAGATTTCCGGAGAAATCGTCTTCTGGCCTTCCACGCGGAGGCTGTTCATGGAGTTCGCGAGGTAGATGCGGTTGTCGGCGGTGACCTGCTGCACAATCTTCATGCAACCGTCAAAGTCGGTGTCGAGGGCGAGCACGATGCTGCCGTTAGAAATCGGCTGGATTAGCTGGGCAACGCTGGTCTTCCCGGCGGGGAGGAATACGATGCTCGGGATGCCGGCCTTCGCGCAGTAGGCGCTCAGGGCTGCGGAGGTGTCGCCGGTAGAGGCGCAGGCCACGGCGTCAATTTCGTGAATCTTTTTCTTGATAATGTGGTTCACCTGGCTCACGAGAACCGTCATGCCGAGGTCCTTGAAAGAACCGGTGTGGGAGTTGCCGCAGAGCTTCACCTTCAGGCTCTTGATGCCCATTTCCTTGGCCAGCGGGGCCGCATCAAAGAGCGGGCTCCAGCCTTCGCGCATCGTCACGATGTCTTCGAGGGGCATGTCGGGAAGCACCATTTCGCGCTTGCTCCAAATGCCGCTCATGTCGGCCGGTTCAAAGCTCATGCGGCGTTCGGCGAAGAGCTTCTTCCATTCTTCGGGGCTCTTCTCGGCAAGGGCTGCACGGTCGTGTTCGACTTCGAGCAGGCTTCCGTCCACCTTGCTACGGTAAATGACGTCGGTCAGCGGGTAGGTATCGTCACCGTTGATGTTCCTGAAATGCGCATTAAACTGAGACATAATATCCTCTTGTATTTTCGGGCGTAAATATAGTAAAACTTATGGCTGGCTATCGGTAACTTTTCACATCTAATTTGCTATATTCTCCACGGAATTACAGACTAGACTCGGAGTACTGAGTGAAGAAAACATTGTTTAATAATTTGAAAACGACACAATTGATTGTGGTGACGTTGCTGTGCTCTATGGCGTTGACGTCCTGCTTGTTTGATTCTGACGATAATGGCTTGGAATCTTGGCTCTCTGACCGAGGCCTTCCGAATAACTATCAAGTGCAGACTTTGAGCATTGATAACATCAAGCCGTCATCGGTCGAAGTGAATTTCGATATGCGTCCCAAGTCCGCCGATGTGAATGCTGTGCTTGGTCATGTTTCGAACCTCACGCATGACTTGGTTTTTGATTTGGCCTATTCGGATACGAGTTTCATGAAGAAAATGAGTAAGTCCGATACCGCGGGTGCGTTCCTCATTCTCTCTTGGCTTAAGCCGTTCTACAATGCAAAGCAGTATCCTAGCGATTCCCTGCCGTTTGACGATGAACTCGAAGTGACGGTAAGCTGGAAACTCGAAACGAACAACAAGGATTCTTACAAGTCGTACTTCAACAAGATTACCAAGATTGCAGATTCGACTTGGTATAAGGAACTGAAGGAATGGAAAAGCGACGGTTCGGCCGATACCGTGGTCAACATGAAGCGTGTTAAAAACGACACGACGGCCGCTGTCCGTCTGGATCTTCCCTCTGCCCTGGTGAAGGAACTCAAGAAGGTGAAGGGCTCCGCTCATTTGCAGTTGCGCCTTTCGGCTCCAAATGCACCTCGTCTCTACCGTTTCTATGGTGACGCTTCGACTTCTTATCCGCCGTCTTTGGTGCTCTATTCCGATTCTACGACCTACATGAAGCCGACTCCGACTCCGTTCCGCATGGCAAATATCGTGAAAAACGAGGAGGAATGCCCGGAATGTGCGATTCTGCATGGCGGTGGAGTTTTCGATTCCCTGGTGGTGGAAATTCCGTCCGAACCTATCCTTGAGGCCTTGTCCGAATTCTATGGCGATGAATTTCCGTTCATCAAGGGCGACAGTAACGATGTCCGCCAGACGGTAATCCATGCGCAAATTACAATGGCCCGCGATGACTCCAAGGGCAGCAACGAACTGGGCCTTCCGATCCAGATTGTGGCGGGCTCTTATGTCGATAGTGCCGACATGCGTTATTTGGATACCGCGGATCTCAGATACCGCCGTATGGAAAGGTACCGCCTCGATACCGCGGTAATCTTGAGCGAGGGCCACCAGAACCTGGTGTTCCATGAGGGCGATTCCTTGACACTTCAGCTGTCGTATGGTTTCCGCGATTTCCTCAATAAGGCTAGCGATGGTCGCAGCCTGAAGTTCAGCATGCGTATTGGCTGGCCGTTCTTGCAAGAAAAGATGACTGTTTACAGGGACACGATCATTACCAAAAAGACGAAGGTGGTGTCCGCTAAGGGTGATACGACTTACAAGACGAAGAATGATACCCTTTACAAGTATTTCGGTTACTTTGACTATGCCCGCTACGATTTCTCGACGGCAATGGAGAATCCGATGACCGTCAAACTCTGGCTTGCTTCCAAGCGGGAGGATGAAAAATGAAAAAGTTTTTGCTTGTACTAGGTGTTTTTTCGAGTTTTGCTTTTTCTTCGATGATCGGTTTGGATGCCCTTGGCGAAGAAAACGTCATGGGCGGAACCGCTTCAGCTGCTGGTCGCGGCTTTGCCGGCAATGCCAAGACGGGTGATGCCGAAGGCCTTTCGGTCGTGAACCCGGCTCGCTTGGCTTTTGATGCAAAGGTGGTCTTTAACCTGAACTTCTCGATGGAACTTGATGGCGCCCGTAACGGAGGCTCTCATTATTCCCATTCCAGTTTATCGATGCCGTCTTTCAACCTTTCGTTCCCCATGGGCTCGTTCGGCGCGATGGGGCTTTCTTTGTGGCAGCATTATGCAGCGTCTTTTGAAGACGAATACAAGAACAAGGAAACCCTTGCGAATGCAAAGCTGGAATACAGGGGCAGCGTGTATGAACTCGTTCCGACTTACGCTGTACGCTTGCCGTTCTTCCGTTCGCTTTCGTTGGGAGCTTCCGCTCACGTCGTCATGGGCAATAACTCCAGGAACTTGACTCTTGGTGCCAATAACGAAAACATCGACAAGAGCGATTCCTGGGCGACCGGTGACTACATTCTTTCGGACTATGTCGAAGGCGCTTGGGAAATCAAGGATCATCCGGCGTACTACACGGGTGCTGTCCAGTACCGTGGCAAAAACGCCTCTTATTTCTTCTCGTTTACCACGGGCTACACTTTGCTGAATACGCTGGACTATAACTTTAGATTCAGCGAATTGGATACGCTGGAATCGACCCGTTCAAAGCGAGAAATCGATGTGCCCGCCATGCTTGCGACCGGTATCAACTACCGTTTGGCCAAACGCCACAATGTCATGGTCGACTTGACTTGGCGCGTGTGGGACGATGATATTGAAAACATTGCGGGCGGTTGGAATATGCCCGAGGTGACAGAGACCCAGACGGACTTTATGGTTTCGCTCGGTTACCAGTTTGACGGCAGTCCGCTGTTCTATGAATCTTACTGGAACCGTATCAACTACCGTGCAGGTGCCTGGTACAGAAACTGGTACATCAAGGATGTCTTTGAAGTAGGTGGCTCGATTGGCGGCGGATTTCCGCTGGGTCGTAAGGGGACTACAATCGATGTCGCTTTCCAGGGGGGCAAGCGCTTCTCCGACGCCAAGTCGGAATGGGAAGAAATGTTCATCGGGCTGCGAATCGGTTTGACCGGTATTGCGACTTGGGGACAGGAGCGCAGGTAGGATTTTTAATGAAGGAGGCCTAATATGGCTATAAAAAAAGAGACTGAAATAAAATCCAAGGTTAAGACTGCAAAGTCCACGACCCTCAAGGCGATGAAAGACGCCGAAGAAAAGGCCGTGAAAGCTGTGGCCAAGGTAAAGAAGGCTGCTGCAACGAAGGTTTCCAAACTCTCCGACGAAGTCAAGAAGGTTGCCGCCAAGAAGACGACCGCTAAGACTTCTACCGCCAAAACAGCTGCAACTAAAACGACGGCTGCTAAATCATCTGCAGCGAAAGCAACTGCTGTTAAGGCAGCGGCAACGAAGGTCGCCGCTGTAAAAACGGCTGTAAAGACGGCCGCTAAGACTGCAGTCAAAAAGGTGGCGTCAAAGACCGCTACCAAGGCCAAGGCCTCTGAAAAGGAAGTCGCCAAACTCGCTCAGTCGTTCGATGCCGAATACCTGGTACTCATGCAGAAGGACCCGAACTGGATGCATGCTTTCTGGGAAGTATCTGAAAACAGAATTAATGAAGCAAAGCACGGTAAGGGGAAAATTGTTCTTCGCCTGTTCGACATAGCCGATGACCTCACGGTGCAGCGTAGCAAGAAACGTAAGTTCCGCGACATCGAAGTGCCCGCAAATGCCCGCAGCTGGTATGTCGAAAATACCGCAGGCAAGTCCTGTGTGGCCGTTCTCGGTGCCGTGTCCGGCAAGAACTTCATGCCCATCGTGGAATCGGCTCCGGTCATGACTTTTGACAAGTCCGCTGCCGCTCCTGCCGCAGACGATGCCTTCGCCAAGGCCTCTCTCGGTGGCAACACGCTCGGCAACTTCATGAGTTCCGGATTCTCGAGCCAGACGGCTGAATCCTGGCTCAATAGCCTGGGCGGAAACTTCGGCAGTTCTTCTGAATCCATGTTCTCCGGTGCACTTTCCAGCGCAGCACTTCAGTCTAACAACATCGAAGTCGCCAAGGATTCCGTGAACTACGGTAAGGATTTCTTCCTCTGGGTCAAGACCCGCTTGATCGTTTACGGCGGTACTCGCCCGGATGCACACCTCCAGGTGCGCGGCGAACCGTTCCCGCTGAATCCGGATGGCACCTTCAGCTTTGAAGAAGACCTGCCGGATTCTACCAAGATCATTCCGGTGTTTGCGACCGACAAGGATGGAGATTTTCCGACCACGATCGTTCCGATTGTCGTAAAGCGCACGGAGTAATCCGTTTTAATGGGAGCTCCCGGAAAAATCATTTTCCTGATGCACGCACATTTACCTTTTGTGCGGCATCCGGAATATAAACGCTTTTTCGAAGAGAACTGGCTTTTCGAAGCTATTGCCGAAACATACCTGCCTTTGGTGCAGGCCATGCGCCGTCTCCTGGAAAAGGGTGTTCCCGGGACTCTTAACTTGAGCGTTTCGCCCCCGCTTATCGAAATGCTTTCAGACGAAAGCTTGCTCGATAAGTTTTCGGACCATTTGAAACACCAGCTCAAGCTGATTGAAAAAGAAGTGGCTCGCAATGCGGGTACGGACTTAGAAACTCTTTCACATTTTTACCTGTCTCGCCAGCATACGCTGATTGATTTGTGGGAAAACCGTATTCATCGCAATCTGCTGGCGGAATTCCTGGAGCTTGAAAAAGCCGGAAAGCTGAACTTGCTCACTTGCGTGGGCACGCACCCGTTTTTGCCGGCGTACCAGAGCGATCCGGCATCTATTCGCATGCAGCTGGATGTGACTGTGCGGGCGTTCGAGCGTGCTTTCGGCCGTAAGCCCATGGGCGTGTGGCTCCCGGAATGCGGCTACTTTCCGGGACTCGACAAGTACCTCGCCGAATTCGGCCTGCATTACTTCTTCCTGGAAACCCATGGTGTATTGCTTGCTTCGCCCACGCCCAAGTACGGCGTGTTCACGCCGCTGCGTACCACGCAGGGGCTTTATTGCATGGGCCGCGAACAGAAAAGTTCCATGGAAGTCTGGAGCCGTCGTACAGGTTATCCGGGTCACCCCGAGTACCGCGAATTCTTTACCGACATTTCGAAAAACCGCCCGCGCGATTATTTGGGCGAATACTTCTTTGCCGGCGATACGCCCATTGATTCCGGTTTCAAGTACAACCGCATTACCGGTGGCGAACATAAGGAAATTTACCGCCCGTGGAACGCGATGAAACTCGCCGAAGACCATGCGCGACTTTTCGTGGTGAACCGTGAAGCGACCATTTCGGAATTACTGGTGAACATGGAAGGCCATAAAGCCGCCATGCTTTGCCCTTATGACGCCGAACTCTTTGGACATTGGTGGTTTGAGGGGCCAATCTTCCTCGAAGAAATGCTGATGCGCGCCGCGTCATCGTCGGTGATTGAATTTGCAGGCGCAGACCAGGTGATGACCTGTTCTGCAGACCCCGATGCCCATGAACCGGCCTTCTCTAGCTGGGGCGAAGGCGGTTTCGGCTCTGTTTGGATTAACGGCGAAACGGATAAGTATTACCCGCAATCTTACCGCATGCGCGCCATGATTGACCATTTGATGTCTATCCGCGAAAAGATGGGCGCGGGGACTCCTCGCGTGAAATTGCTCACTCGCTATATCAAGCAAATGGAGCGAGAACTCATGTTGTTCCAGGCTTCGGACTGGGCTTTCATGATCCATAACCATTCGGCAGAGGGGTATGCCCGCCGCCGTCTAGACGACCATTATAAAAATGGTCATGATTTGTTTGCGGAAGCCTGCAAGGCCATTTTGCGTAATACCGATAAGCCTGCAGCCGGTTCCATTTTGCCAAAGCTCGAAGAAACGAACAATATCTTCAGCTGGCTTTAATAAACAACGATAAAGTCTTTCAGTTTGCCGCTATTACCGATTCTAAAGCGGTAGACGCCCGGAACAAGAAGCGACTTGACTTCACGTTCGTCTATGCAATGGGTACTGGAATTGTACTTGATTTTTGTAATCAAGTTGCCGCGACGGTTACGGATTTCAATGTAATCCTTGTTGTACGGGAGCGGAGTAAAGCAAAGCGGTCCCTCTCGCCAAGGGGTGGGGTAGGCGCGCATGGAGGAATCTTTAAATACGGTGGGAACAGGCTCGTCTTCGTAAAAGCGACTGAATACCCAGAGGGTGGAATCGGGTGTGCCCTTGCCGAAAAATTCGGTTTTGGCGGAATCAATGCTGTTCGTTGTCGGCAAGAAACGAATGGCGTAAGAATCCGAATAGATGGCGACAGCGGAGGCCCTGCCCTTGAATTTAGACATATCGGGTGATCCGTTGGATTTGTAATCGTAGGCGATGTAGTCGAGCGTGGGGGCATCAAAGGATTTGGACTGCGCCTCTGCCTTGAATTCCGGCCATCTTGATTGGTCGCTTGCAATCAAGAACGAAGAGTCAACCAACTCGCTTCTCTTTCCTGTAAACGCAAGCCTTGTGGCGAAATCGTGGAACAGGGAATCTGCCGAGAGGTTCTTTTTCTTGGCGACTTGTGTCAACTGGTATTGGAAATTCTTGTTGGGTTCCTTATTGAAGTTTTCCCAAATAAGCCTGTTCACATCGTGGCCCACATGATTGTGCAGGTACATGAACAAGATTCCTGCGCCGTAAGGTTTCGAAAGAGTGGTGTAGGGCTTTCCGGTATTTTCGGCCAAAGATGAAAGGTGCTCAAAGTAATCGTCGACGTCGGGGGCGGCAATTTCTTCAACGCCCGAAGCGGATGCCTCGAACCAGAAATTCACGGAAGTGGTCAGATAGCGAAACTGGATGGCGTGATAAAGTTCGTGGACAGCCGTTACGCGGAGGGCTGCCATAAAGTTCTTGGCGTAGGAGTAATTGTAAATGGGGTGCGTGAATTCTTCGGTAGCGCGGGAGTAAGGGCAAGTCTTGCCGCCAAAGGTAACGGAATCGATAATCGCGCCTCCGCTCGGGACGTGCTTGAAATCGTTCTCGATAAGCAATTCGGTTTCTTCACCATCCATCGGAATCGTGAGGCCGAAACAGTAATAGCAGGGCTCGCTAAAAAACGAGCGGTAATGGCGCAATGTCGACAAGTCAATGACTTCGACCGGATAAAGGCCGTCGTGGGTAGGCCTTTCATAGTGATAGGTTTCGAAATAACCCTTGGGGGTGCGCATTCCCGACTTGTTTACATGAAAGTTCCAGGCGTATTCAAGGGCCTTTTCCAGGGAGTCGATGTAGGCTTTGGTTGTCTTGTGCGGACCTTCGAGCGTATAGAAAATCTCGAAGTGTTTGGTTGTGCGGGTATAGACGCTATCGTACAGATTGCTGGCGGTACACGCCGTGCCTGCGGTGAGTGCGCTTGTTTTGGGAGCAAGCAGCGGCTTGATTGCCTTGTTCCTGTTTTTAAGGTAATCTATCATCTGGGCTGTGCCGCAGACATGGCCTGAATAGGCAAATGAAACAAGACTTAAAAAAAGTGCGGTTATCCAACCCAAACGATTCATTTAAAACCCCCAAAAACTTTTTCTTCCTCTAAAACTTGATGCGCGCGTTTGCGAATTTCTTCGGGAACGATAAGCGCTTTTTGATGGTGTGGCTTGATACGGGCGTCCACCATCAACGGGGCTGCGCAACCCCAGTGTTTTTCGCGAATTTGGGAGCGGTAGCCGAAAACGTCCTTAGCCGGGTCAGAACGGGTAAACGTCGTCCACAAGAAATCGCGAATGTTGCTCATGTCAAGCGAGCCGTCAAGAATCGGCGCCGAATCGACAATCGAAATCCAGGGATAATTCTCGCGGAATTCCCAGCGGGCAAGCGATTCTTCGATTTGGGCTATAAAGGCGTCGCGCTCGCTGCTTTCATAAGCGGGACCTTGCAAAACAATCACGCCTGGCATCGGGATTTTGGCTGCGGTGATTCCCGGAATCTTGAGCGATTGCAAGTCTTCGGGAGAGTTACGCAGTTCGCGCTTCTTTAGGCCTGCGGCGGCAAGCGTCAGCTTGGATCCGTGATTCAGCTTGCTTCCCGTATAGTCGAGCGTATCGATGCTCGTACTCGTTTCAAAATGCAAGTCGCGGCTAAAGTCGATTCGCTCCAGCACGTGGCCGAAGAATCCGGCCACATCGTTGACGTCAATTTTACGGCCTGCCTCTTCGTCTTCGGCGGCGGCAATCAATAGGTATTTAGTTAGGCTCGCCTGATTGAATCCAAGAATCGCGTTTGCGGTTTTCAAAAGCTCAAGAGGTTCGCGGTCTTCGGGCTTGGCAAAGGGCCTAAAGCGTTCGTGGGCAAGCGCCAGGCAAAGCGGGTGCACTCCGGCGTCATCGACGGCATGGAGCGCCACAAGTCCCGGAATCGATGCCGGAACCATGGGCCTTGTAATCTGGTGAATAAAGCTTCCGAATAGGGTGTCTTCTTGCGGCGGGCGCCCTACGACGGTAAAGGGGTAGATGGCGTTCTTCTTGCACAAGACCTTCTTGACTTTCAGGAACGGGAACGGATGCCTGTCGGAATAGTAACCGATGTGGTCGCCGAAGGGGCCTTCGGGCTTCAAATCCGGCTGGAGCTCGCCCAGAATGCAAAAGTCCGCGTCGCTCGAAACCAGGTAACCGTCGTGTTCAAAATACCGGAATCTGCGCCCGCCCAGCATGCCTGCAAACAGGAGCTCGCTCAGGTTCTCGGGCATGGGCATGACGGCAGCGACCGTTTGCGCGGGCGTACCGCCGATAAAGATGCTCACCTTGAGGGGGCGGCCTTCTTCAATGGCCTTCTGGTGGTGTCTAGCGATGTCTCGCTTGATTTGGTAATGCAGCCCGCATTCGTCTTGGGCGTATTCATTGCCTGAAATCTGCACGCGGTACATGCCCACGTTTGTCGTCATGACCGAGGCGTTCTCGGCGGGGCGCGAGGCCACCTGCGGGAGAGTCAGGAATGCGCCTCCGTCATTAGGCCAGCAGACAATTTGCGGCAGGTCCGAAAGTTTGCATTCCTTAAAATCGCGAATGCTTCCGCTCTTTTTCGGGAGCGAATGCAGGCCGGTGCGGGCGGCCCTCAAAAGCTTGGCAGGCGAGGCGTGCTTAAAGAACTCTACCGGATTCGACTTGAAAACTACGGCGGTCTGCGTCCCTTTCAGGGTGTCGCGGAATAAAAAATCAAGCCGCTCTTGAGTGCCGAAAATATTGCAGACGGCCCTAAAGGGGCTTCCCTTGACATGCTCGAATAGAATGGCTGGGCCATTGTTTTCAAAAGCTTGGCGCGCGATTTCGGGCATTTCCAGGTACGGATCCACTTCACGCTGAATGCGTTTGAGCATGCCTGCTCGTTCAAGATCCAGCAGTGCCTGTTCCAAGTTTTTGTACATGGAAATCCCGTTTTATCCGGCGGTAGCGGACTGGTCGATGGCGTTGAACCCTTGGGTCTGTTTCTTGCTTTCGATAGCGGCGAGGGCATCGCGGGTGTCCTTGCGGCTAGCAATCGCATATACAATCGAAGCGCTGTCCATTACTTTAGCGAAGGTTTCTTCCGGAAATTCGTTGAAACCCTGGAACGAGAATTCGTCGTAGCAGGCGGTCAAGTTGCCTTCGTCAGTAAACATGTGGCTCGCGTTAAAACCGCGGAACGGCCCCTTGTCGAGGCGGACCATGATTTTCCCGTTATTGATAGCGCTGATGCGACCGGTCCAGCCGATTTTGTGGAAACCGACCATCACTGTGTAACGGACGATTTCGCCAGCTTCGATAGCCTGGGGCAGAGTGTAATGAATAACGGGAACTTTTCCGATAGTCACGTTCATGGGCGCATAGCGCATGGTCTCCAGCAAATTCGCCAGAGTATATTCCTGCCATGAAGTTTGACTGTATTGAACCATATCTAATAATTTAGCAAAAGAATTTTCAGTTGGAGTGCCGTAAAAAAATAAAATACACTTTTTGTTGCACTTCGTTAAAATTCAAAATCGACTGCGCGACGTTCGGTCACGACCTTCTTGACAAAGGAAACGATTGCCAAATGTTCCGGATGGTTCTGGTAAATGTCGAGGGCAGCCTTTGTATGGAATGTCGTGTCGAGTGCGATATCATATTCCACGTCCCCGTTACCCAGTTCGGCCTTGTTAAAGTTCAAACCCGATTCGATGCTCAAGAGTCCAGGAATCTTGCCAGCCAAGGCGTGGAATGCGTCGACCATCTTCTGGCCGTTTTCTTTTGCAGAAGCACCTTCGGCTTCGCTCTTCAATTTCCAAAAAACAATGTGACGGATCATGCGTTCCTCTTTTGGTTATAAATTTGTTTGTACAGGTCCAATTGCCGCTTGAAGCAATCGTTCCAGCTGAATTTTTCGGCGTAGGTTCGGGCGTTCGTCTTCTTCTGGCTTAAATCCGAACGGTACAGTTCTACAATGGCGCTTGCCAAGGCTTCGGGCGTGCGCTTTCTCAAGATGACGCCTGCGCCGGAGTTCTGCACATGCTCGGCGGCGGCACCGGTGCTTGCGCCAATCAGGGCGTTTCCGCAGGCCATGCTTTCCAGAATCGAAAGCCCGAAGGTTTCCCAGCCCGAAAGGGCGAGCCCCAGGTCTACGCTGGCGTAATGCCTTGCCATTTCATCGATAGACGAAATAAAGCCTGCATACTGAATATGTGTGTACTTCTGGGCGGCTTCTTCTACCTGCGGCAGGTACGGGCCTGTGCCTGCAAAGACAAGTGCCGGCTCGCAGCCCAGTTTTTCTGCAATCAGCGGGTAGGCGCCCAGCAAAAGTTCAATTCCCTTTTCTTCGCAAAAACGGTGCGGGAAAAATATGGTGAGGCGTTCAGGTCTTCCGGCCTTTAGCTGCTGAACCAGTTTCTCGTCTCGCTTTTCGGGCGAAAACATCTGGATGTCGCAACCCAGCGGAATCCAGTGGGATTTCGGCAGGTGATTCTTTTCGAGTCGCTTCAGGACTTCGTCGCAAGAAACCTGGATGCCGTCAAAATGCTTGAATTCTTGCCTCGCATACCAGAAGGCAACCTTCTTGGCCAGAATGCCTAACGTGCGGCCAAACTTGTTCGTGACAGGGCGCTGCACATAGGTAATAGGGAAGTCTGCATGCCAAAAGCTCAAGAGGATCGCTTCGGGAACCACCTGCTTAGCCACATGGCGCACCACTGTGGGCAAAATATAGGGCGAACCGACTTCGATTACTTGGGGCTTGTATTTTTCAAGTACGGGCCTAATCTGCGAAGGCCGCCACATAAAGCGGTATTCCCACTTGCCCGGGAACCGGTACGCGTCCACGTGCTCGATGATGAGCCCTTTGCTCTTTTGTTCGGTGTAGGTCTTGGAATCGGGCATCACGAAAACGGACAAGACGTCTTCCTGACTTTCGTAGAAGGCCATCTTTTGCAAATGGTAGCGACGGACACCACCGCCTGAGGGACTCCAGAAATTGTTAAAGTCGACAATCGTGAACATTATTCGAGCTCGGCTTCTTCTTGCATGCGGTTCGAAGCCGGGTCAATCGAAAGCGTCCCTTGGTACAGCTGGTTGTTGCCGAGGCGCTTGGAATCGACTGTCAGGAACATGTTGCCACCCTTGGATTCGAGCCAGTAAATAGCGTCGGAATCGCGCAGGTAGGCGCGCGGGCCCACGAGTCCCTTTTCGGAATCGATGAGTTCGCCGCCCAAGAACATCGGAATGTCCAGTGCCTTGTACAGGTCGAGAATTACCGAGGACCGTCTTTCGTGAATATCCGAAAGGTCGAAATGGTCAGCGACCTTCAAGTGGTCGATACCGTCAATGATGACGACCAGGTTCCGGTGTTCCCTGATTTCTTCTTTCAGGTTCTGGAGAAGTACGATGTTGTCAAAGCCATTTTGGTCGTCCCAAATTTCAAGGCGGTTGTTGCGCACGAACGCCATCAAGTCGCGAGTCGCTTCTAGGATCTTCTGGTTCACGGCTTCGTCTTCGCTCTGCTTGCGAACGGTCAGCACCGATTCGCCAATGAGCATGGCTACGAGCCTGTCAAAAATCTGGCGGCGGGGCGTTTCGAGGGCGATGTAGATCAGCTTGAGATTGGGGTTGCTTTGGATCAAGTCCAAGGCGAGGCTCGAAAGGAGCGTGGTCTTGAGGCCGAAAGGTTTCGAAGACACATAGAAACAGCCGGACTGGATGCCGTCAATTTCCTGGGTCAGTTTCGGGAAGGTGTTGAGCGCATAGCCGACGCTTACATCGGGAGGGCAACCCATGGCCGTATCGAAGTTCTCCTTGATGTCCTGCAACAGCATGGAACGACGGTGGGTGTGCACGGTGTCTGTTTCCGTTTTCTCGACAAGCGAAAGCAACTGGTCTGCACCGTTTTTGCGTACCACCAGGTCGACCGTTTCTTCTTTCGGGAGGACAATCGATTTGAATTTCAGGTTGAGACGGTCCGCCATCTTCAGGTATTTCTGAATGCGGTATTCCTGTTCGCGACGGTCTGCCTCGCGCCTAAGGATTACTGTAACCGATTCGGCGCCGCAGGCTTTAAGCTTGTACAAGTGACTCAGGGTGAGTTCCTGGTACATGGTCGAAACCACGCCTGGAATGCCGGCGAGGTCAGCGGTCAAGGCGTCAAAGAATCCTTCGACGACAATCGGTTTTGTTACGTCGGACTGGATATTGAACGGAATGTCGCTCGGGCCCGAGGCGTAAGAAACGTATGTGTGCGGACTGTCGTTTTCGTTAATCAGGCGTCCGTAAACAGAATGAATCAGGCCCTTGGAATTTCGGGCGGGAATTGTAATGCGGGGTTCGTGGTAGGCATCCAGGTTGTCCAGATAGAAACTGATCTGGTGGCGTTCGATGCCCGACATCATGCAAAAACTCACGAACGGTTCCGGATCGCCGCTATAATAGCCAATACCGTAAAGCTGGGCCTGTCCAATGCTCCATCCGCGTGCGGCCAGGAATTCGGCAGAAGACGGACTCTTGCAAGCGGCCCAGTGGCAGTAGCGCACAAAGTTTTCAAGAACCTTGGATTTTTCGCCACCGATTTCCTTGATCCACGGGTGTTCTTCTTGCAGGTCGTGTTCCGGCTCGAGATTTCCTAAAAAGTTAACCGCTTCCGCTCGGGCTGCAGGCTCGTCCATGCCGTTAAAACGGCTTCGCATAACAAATTCAACGAGATCGCCCTCGCTTCCGCACTGCAGGCAGCGGTAGCGCCAGTAACCCAGGGCGTCATAAAAGAACAATGACGTTTCTTCGGGAGAATGAAACGGGCAGCATGCAATCAGGTTTCGGCCCCAGCGACTTAAAGGGATTCCCAACTGTCGCGGATGGGTCTTGGCTCGCATGACAATTCCTGCATGTTCTTGGTCAATAATCATAGGAGTCCTCTTTTATACACTAGAAATCTAGTTATTTCTAGTGCGATAGGGTAGTAAATCTTTTTAATTTTTAGGGTATGATTGTCCTTGGAATAGATCCCGGCACCATTACGACCGGATATGCATTTATCGAGTCTAGCGGGCAGAAAGTAAAGATTCTGGAATACGGAACTTTGCATGCTCCGGCAAGCCATGCGCTTGAAGACCGCCTGTTGCATATCGTGTCCGGGCTCGAAGAATTGTTGGACAAGTACAAGCCAGAATCTTTCGGGATGGAAGGAATCTTTTTTGCTAAGAATGCGAAGAGCGCTCTGGTGCTTGGACACATTCGCGGGGCCGTTCTTGTAGCCTGCCGCAAGCGTGGCATGACTTATAGCGAATATAGTCCACGTGTGGTCAAGCAAGCCGTTACAGGCGATGGCGGTGCATCCAAGGAACAGGTGGCCAACATGATTTTTGCGCGTCTTGGCATTCAAGGCGGCGATCTTCCGCTCGATGCTTCTGACGCTCTTGCAATTGCCTGGACTCATGCCAACCCTTCGCCGTTAAGCGATGCTGTCTCGAGGGTTCTTGGTAAAAAGAAAGTCGTGCGCAAAAAGAAGGCCACGACCAAGCAGTGGTTAGACTTGATAGAAAAGATGGGAGGGCATGTCTGATGGACTCCAAGATTTGTTACGGCCTTCGTCCGGTTGATTCCGCCGATTTTGTAGAGGTCGACGGCTACATCGTAGACAAACAGGTTCTCGGCGATTACAACAAATTAAAAAAGACTTTCGCAAAGTCCGGCTTTGCACTCCGCATTGAATCGGCCTACCGCCCATTTGAACGTCAACTTTCGATTTGGAATCGTAAGGCAAGCGGTGAATTGAAACTTCTTTCCGCCGAAGGACTCCCCATGGAGCGCCCGGACGACGATGAAGAATTGATGTATGCAATTTTAACTTGGTCGGCGCTCCCTGGCGCAAGCCGTCACCATTTGGGGACCGATTTAGACGTGGTCGATGGCAATGCGTGCCCCGCCGGCTACGAGGTGGAACTCACGCCTGCCGAATGTGACGGCATGTTCCGCCCCTTTCATGAAAAACTCTCGGAACTGATCGGGGCGGGTGAGTCCTTCGGCTTCGAGCGCGTGTTCGTACCTGGCCGCGGTAAAATCCAGCCCGAAAAGTGGCACATCGCGCACCTGCCGACCTCGCGCAAGTACCTTGAAAATTTCTCGTTGAAAGACCTCCGCGCCCTTTACGAAAAGACCGATATTGCCTGTAAGTCCGCCTTGCTCGACAATCTCGAATCGCTTGCCGAAAACTATATCTACCCGTATTTTGTTTAGAACTTAGAACCTTCTTTTCTCTCTAAGCTCACCCCATTCAATTCCACATTTCACATTTTTTATGCGCTCAATTCTCGCTCTTCCATTTGCTACTTACGGACGCTCCGCCCTTGGCGCATCCTTGCGTTACATTCCGTGCTCCGGTAAGTGCCGCTTGCTGGTTGTTGCGGGTATCCACGGCGAAGAACCAGAAACCACGTTCTTGCTGAGTCGCGTGCTTCGGGCGTTTGAAAAGCCTTTTGAATCGGTCGCCTTTGTCCTTTGCGCCAATCCCGATGGCATGGCTTTTGGCACCCGTGGAAACGCCAATGGGGTAGACCTCAACCGCAATTTCCCGACCTCCAATTGGAGCAAGGATCCTGTAGGCACCCGTTCGATTCTGGAGGCTCCGCGCGACACGTTTCTTTCAACGGGGATCGCTCCTGGAAGCGAGCCTGAGACCGTCGCTCTTGTCACTCTTATCCAAAAGCTTTCTCCCGAGGCGATCCTTTCGATGCATGCGCCTATGGCCTGCGTCGAAGCTCCCGTATGCACGCCCATGGTTGAATCGCTGTGCGAAGCCTTCGGGGTCCCTTGGCACGCCGACATTGGATACCCTACGCCGGGTAGCCTCGGCACTTGGTGTAAACAACAAAAAAGTCCAGAGTGTATCACCCTGGAACTTCCGAGAATGTCTTTAGAGGCTTTGTTTGACCGCTACGCGCTTTCGTTTGCGCTGTGGCTTGAATCCGTTTAGCGGCGTTCCTCGATCTTGTTCTTTTCAGCGTTTTCGATAATCTTTTTACGCTGGACAAGGCCGACCGTAAATCCGATCACCAGGTAGCTGGAGCAAAGAATCAGCAGGTATTCCAGAATGAACGGGACCTTTTCCGAAATGAACAGGAATCCGCAGATATAGGTAATTACAATAAGGATAGCCTGGCCGATGTTGAACAGCTGGTTCCTGCGCGGCTGGAGCTTGGGCAAGAAGAGCGGGCTCACCATCAAAAGTCCGGTCACGAGCATCACCAGAACGGGGACGAACATCATGGGGCTTTCGGAATTTTCGAACAGGCCGTTTGCCTTCAGGTACACGATCAGGATTGCGTTGATTGCTCCTGCAAAGGTGGACGGAAGTCCCGAGAAGTGGTGGTGGTAGGTGTCGCTATCGCAGGCGTTGTACTTGGCGAGGCGCATGGCGGCACAGAGCACGTAAATCGAGAAGGTGACAATCAGGAGTGCGCCGTTGGCCTGGAACCATTCCGGGGACAGGGTCTTATAGGCAAAGAAAATCGTAAAGGCCGGAGCAAGGCCAAAAGCAATCAGGTCGGCAAGGCTGTCGAACTGGGCGCCGAACTCGGAACTTGCATTCACGAGACGGGCGGCAAAGCCATCCAGTTTGTCCAGGAGGACGCTCAAGATAATGAAATAGGCACCGGTGCGAATAGGGTCAGAAGTTGTAAAGGAACTGAATGCGCCGGTCACCCAACAGATGGCAAAAACGCCCAGAAGAAAATTCATGCTGGTAAACGCATTCGGCAAAATAAAACGAGATTTACCCATAGGGGCCTCCATTAAGAAGTATCGAATTAAAAATAGTTTTTTTGTGGGCTGAAAACAGAAAAACGCCCTGTAAACGGGCGTTTTCAAAAGCTGTAAATCCGGATTTTTTACTTCGCATTTGGTTGCGGTACAATTTTCCAGAGACCCTTCACGCCAGCGGCAACCACAAGGCTCTGTGGCGGAGCGTACGGGTTTTCTTCGGTCGGGAAATTCGTCCAGTGCTTGGTAGAGAACTGGTAGAACTGCGTGGGGCGGTACATGATCGGAAGTACCGGAATCGTTTCCATGAAGATACGGTTCAAAGCACGGTAGGCTTCGGTGAGTTCCTTTTCGTCGGTGAGAGCAGGAATCTTTTCCAGCAGCTTGTCCGCGTCTTCGTTCTTGTAGCGGCCTTGGTTGGCGAATGCTTCTTCGCCAATAGGTCTGTAAGAGACGGAGCCCATCACCTGGTCAAAACGGTTCCATGGAGATGCAGCCGAAAGTTCGGCCGTCTGGGTCTTCATGGCAAGGTCGAATGTACCGAGGCGCAGGTTCTTGTCCCACACGCTGTAGTCCACGAACTTTTCTTCGGCGGCAAGACCGATTTCATTGAGGGATTCGACGATGACCTTGATGGCATCCTCCCAGTCGGTCCAACCCTGCGGGCATTCAATGGTGAAACTACGGACGGGCTGTTTCTTCTTGTCGATCAGCCTACCGTTATCGTCCCAGCTGTAGCCGGCCTTCGTAAGGATTTCCTTGGCCTTTTCGACATCGTAGGAATATCCGTACTTGTCTGCATCTTCCTTGTTGAAATACTTGGATTCGGTTCCGAAGGGCAAGATAAACCCAGGCTGAATCACCGGCGTGTAGTTCGAAATGGCGCGAGCCTTGATCTTTTCGAAGTTGATGGCGTGCATCATGGCACGACGGAGTTCCACATCATCAAAAGGAGTGCGGGTGTGCGCAATGAAAAGTGTCGTGATGGAACCGGGCAGGTGGTACGGCTCGTTGCGGCTCCAGGCGCGAATGCTGTCTCTGGCCTTTTCCCAAATACGGGGCAGGAACACAGACGAAATGTCCAAGTTACCCTTGGTCATGGCGCTGTTGAACTGGTTGTTGCTGTTGTACAGGGAATGGATGATATACTTGGGAGAGGGCTTCTTTCCGCTGAACTTATAGTTGCCCCAGTACTTGTCGTTACGTTCCAGGACAATCTGGTCGGGGGAATAAGTCTTGAGGTTGTACGGTCCCGAAACCACCGGCATAGAATCGTTCTTGAATTCGGCAATGCGGTTCATGTCGTAGGTCTTGCCGGACTTCGCCCCCTGGATGAGCGGCTCGAATACGGCCTTCGGGAGAATCGAGGTTTCGGCAATGGCATTCAAGATAATCAAGGGGTTCTTGTTCTTGCTGAAATGGAACGAAATGTTGTTGCCACCATCGTTGGTGATTTCGCTCAGGAATTGCCAGTTGCCGTGACGCGGCGTGGGCAGCAAGGAGTCAATCTTGAATGTGTAAAGAACGTCGTCGACGGTAACGGGGGAACCGTTGCTCCAACGCGCCTTGGTGTCCAGGTGAACCGTAATCTTGTCTTCGTCACTGGTATAGCTGTCGGCAAGCATGGGCTCGAGTTCGCCGGTCAACTGGTTGTACGTCAGCAGCGACTCGTAGGTAATGCGGCTGTTGCCGTCGATGGGGAAGTTGGGGTTGTAATCCAACGGGTTGAAAGAAGAAGGCGGCGTCCAGTCAAAACCACCGATATACAGGGTCTCGCTGCGTTCGTATTCCGACTGAACCTTGTCCTGAGCAGGTTTGGTTTCTTCGTTACAACCGATAACGAAGAACGCCCCAAGAGCGGATGCCAGAGTGAAAAAGTATCGAGCACGATGTTTAACCGTGCATCCCAAAGAATTCTTTATATTCCCATAATCCATATCATAAATTTAGTGTGTTTTTAACAAAAAAACCACCAAAATTTGTTTACAAGATAAGAAAAACACCCTTTTTCAGGGCATTTTCGGGATTATAGCGTGAATCCGTATAGCAAACGCTTTGGAGAGGCGCTGAACAAAGTATGATTTAGTATAAACGGTGTGCCGGCTCCGCCCGGAGTGCTGTATTTCCGCTCCTTTTTACCCGTCTTCAAGGAAATGCCGATAACTTCGTTTCCTTGGTCAATCCAAGCGAAACCATCCTTCACGAAGGGCCTTGGGAACGCAGCGTTCTTACCGTTGAATTTCCACAGCGGGGCGCCTGCTTCAGAGTAAAGTAAAATGGACTGGTCCGAAAGGCCAACAAGGAATTTCCTTTCGCCGTGATCCGTAATCACCTGCAAAGAAGACACCGCGTTTTCCATTAGAATCTGGAGCGGGGTGGCGTCTTTCTTCTTCAGGTTGAATAGGTAAAGTTTGTTGCCGCTTGCGACCGCGATAATGGAATCCGTGCTGAGCAAGTGCGAAATCTGCCCGGGGATCTTTCGGGCAGAATTTTCTTCTATTTGTCCGGCTTCGTCATCGAGCGCGACAAATTCGCCTTCCAGGTTGCAGGCGTAAATCGTATTGTCCGATTTGGAATGCAAGAAGGGTACAGAGAAAATCTTTCTCGACCAGGCCAGTTTATTGTCGGGTTTCAGAATCTTGAGCAAAAAACCGTTCCATGTCGAAATGTAAATCGCGTTCTCGGTCACGTTCATCTTGAACGCTTTTCCCGGAAGTTGCAAATTGGCGGGGGAAACATCCCTGTTCAGGTCGTAAATCGAAATGTTGTAGCCCGAAGCAATGACCAGCGTGTTTTCGTCGTTGTCGATAACGGGGCTGTTGTCGAGTGCGCCAATGTACTTGGCAGAACGCAGTTCGCCGGTTTCGGCGTTAATAGTGAATAGCCTGTCAGCGGCGGGGTCGATCGTGTACAGGTTGCGCTTGCCGCTAAAGAATTGCGGGTAACGGGTTTTGGGCGAAATCGGAAGCAGCGTCACGAACTTTGCGCCGATGGCCTTGCTGTAGCGGTTCAGAATCAACTGGGTCGCTTGCGGATTGCTGCTCGAAAGTCTGACGGCTTCGGACCATGCTTTTTGCTTTTCGCGCTCGTTGTTGCTGTTCTGTTCAAGGTACAATGCTTTAAAGAACCAGCCCTCGGCATTACCAGGTTCCAGCTTGAACAGGGAATCCAGAACGCTTGGCAGGTCATCCCATTCTTCGTGCTCGGCGAGGTCAGCCGCCTGTTGTGCAAGAATCTCGGAAAGCAGGACTTTCTTGCCGTAGTAATGCGGCGAAAGCGAAACCAACTTGCGGTCGCCAAAGTACAAGTAGAGATTTCCGTTCGTGAAAATAGGGGCTTGTTCAATGGGCTTTGTGAAGTTGAAATGCCACAGCGGATTCAGAATGGTATCGACTGCAGTAATGGCGCCTTCGCCAGAGAATAAACCAAGTGTTCCCTTAGCTAGCGGGTGGATAGAAGAAGCGTCGCTTCGGATCGTTTTTCGAATCATGCCGGTTCTTCTGTCAATCAAGGAGATTCTTCCCGAAGCTTCGAGCAGAACAATCTCTCGTTCAAACGGGAACATGCTTTCGATGTTGCTGACCGAAATTTTCCAAAGCGGGGAAGTCCTTGCCTTGGGAATGTAGCCGTAAAGGTAATTGCCCGAAACCAGGAAGAGCATGTTCTTGTCAATCAGGACATCCTGAATCACGTCAAATTGGGCGATGGATTTCTTGGTCGATCCGTCTTCCGACGAAATAAAGTGAAGCGCATTGTCGGTGCAGTTCAAGACGAATTCGTTGGTGGGCGAAAAGAATCCTTCGGGCACGCAGCCGCTGTACTTGTCGGCGACTTGCGTTACGATGCGCTTGTTATTCAAAATAGAAAGCTGCTTTTCGCTTTGGACAATCGCCCTGTTGCCTTCGACTACAAGGTGCGTGATGTTTGTAATCGGAAAGCTCTTGCTCGGGTTGCTGGCATAGAAAGCCTTGAATACTAGGCTGTCCTGGTCAATGGGTTGGTACCAGATTCCCTGGCGGTCGATATTGAAAATTTGCTTGTTGGCTGGAGCCGTTGCGATTTTTTCGAGGCGGTCGTCCTTGATTTTGCAGATGGAACCGTCATTCAAAAGCAAGAATGTCGGATCCTTACCGAAGGTCCTCTGGATCGGGCTCTTCAATTGAATCGGGGCTTTCAACAATGCCTCGGGCTTGCTGCTGGTAGCGCTTTCGCGTTCCGAAAGCCAGTATGCTTTTGCCACTTCGTTTGTTCTTGCCAAACTCTGCTCGTAGTAGAAATTGGCTGAAGTTTTGTTGTCTGCAAGTTCCTGGATTTTGCCGAGGTAAAAATAGGCCTTTTCCTTGTCGTCTTCGTCGCCTTGCATGGCGGCTTTTTCGAGCAACTTGATCGCGTCAGCAGTTTCTCCCTTCAGTTCGAACAGGTAAAGCGCTTCTTGAATGGTCGCTTCCATCTTTTCGGCTGAGGCAAAAGATACAAGCCCGCATAACCACACGAGCGTCAACGCCGTGCGAATCATTGTGAAGGAACCTATGTTTAACCGTTTGCCTGTCATCGTTTTCTAAGTTCAGCCAGCTGAATTCTGCCTACTCCTATGCATCAAACTTGTAGCCGGCGCCTCTCACCGAGATAATAAACTTCGGGTTGTCCAAGTCGTCTTCGATTTTACGGCGAAGGTTTGCTATGTGGTTGTCGACAGTTCGGGTCGAGGGCATATTTTCGTCGGTGTAGCCCCAAATTTCCTTGAGCAAGGTTTCGCGCAAAATCACTTCGCCGCGGTGTGCCCAGAAGAATTTCATAATCAGGTATTCGCGGGTAGTCAAGTCGAGAGGCACGCCGCCCTTGGTGGCTTCGAACTTCTTGACGTTAATGTTGATGTTTGCGAATTCGAGCACTTCGGGAACCTGAACCGAGGTGCTACCGCTTTGCGGCTCAATGCGGCGACGGAATGCCTTGACGCGGGCAAGGAGTTCCAGAATCGAGAACGGCTTTGTCACGTAGTCGTCGGCGCCCATTTCAAGCCCGGCCACCTTGCTCGTTTCTTCGGTTTTTGCCGTGAGCATGATGATGTAAGTATCCGGATGCTTGTTGCGAATGTAACGGCAAACTTCAAAGCCGCTCTTTTTCGGAATCATCAAGTCCAATAGCACCAAATGGGGCTGGTAGGAATCCGCCTTGGCAATAGCTTCTTCACCATCGCAGGCCGTTTCTACGGTATAGCCTTCCATTTCAAAATTGTCCTGGAGGCCCAAGCGGATGATTTCTTCGTCTTCTACGATGAGTATTTTGAAGTTCATGTTTATTCTGCCTTTTTAAACTTGACGGTGAACGTAGAACCCTTTCCGGGCTTGCTGACCAACGAAATGGTCGCCTTGTGTGTTTCGGCAACGCGCTTGACGGTTGCAAGGCCGAGCCCGGAGCCCTTGGTGCTTCGGGTCATTTCGTCACCCACTCTATAAAAATCATTAAATATATTTTTTTGTTCAGATGCAGCGATGCCAATGCCGGTGTCTGCCACCGAGAATATGACCCATTCGCTATCGCTCTTGACATCGACCTTGATATCTCCGGGAGCTTCGGTATACTTGATGGCGTTGTCGATCAAGTTCTGGACCAAACTGTAAAGCGCCGTGTAGTCGCCCATCACGAATACGTTGGGTTCAAAATGCGTGTAGAAGGTAAGTCCCTTTTCGACGCCGATATCTTCTACGGCGTCAAACACTTTCTTGGCGCAAATAGAAAAGTCGAGGCGTTCCCACTTGAAGGCCCCGGTTCCGTGTTCCATTCGGGTGTAATTCAAAATGGCGCCAATCAGGTTTTCGAGTCTAGAGGCTTCCTTGCCAATGAGGGTGGAATATTCCTGCACCTTTTCGGCACGCTGCAAGCGTCCGCGGGCCATCATTTCGGCAAACATCTTGATCGAGGTCAGGGGAGTCTTCAATTCGTGCGAAACGCTTGACAAAAAGTTTGCCTTCATGGCCAAAAGTTTTCGTTCCTGGGTAATGAATCGGAACATGAAGAATGAACCGAAAATAACGGTGATGAGGGCAAAAAGCATAAGCCCGTACATCAGGAACATGCGGTGTCTCGTTTCTTTGTGAATGTCCTGCATGTCTTTTTCGTACAAGGTGAACTCCCATTCAAACGCGTCTGAAATATAGTGCTGCGCAATAATGGGGGCGCCTTCCGGAATTTCGCCCATAAGCAGTTTGTCACTGTTTTCGGTAATCGAGAAGGGGATATTCTTGTAGCTCTGTACGACAGTCTTGAGCTTGCTCTGGAGTCGTGCTTTGTATGCATCCTTGTTGATGACCGCAATCACCACCTGGTCGCCCGAAAGGTACGGGTACGACATTTTGAATAAAGTAACTTCTTCGGTGTTCTTGTAAAGGATGCCTTCCTTCGAAGAAACGTCGTCGTTCAAGATTTCTTGGAACAAGTCCCTGTTGTAATACAGGATGTCCATGTACCCCAGTTGGCGGTTGAAGTTCTCGCGAAGGTTCCAGAAGGCTTCGCGCTTTTCTTGCGACAGGTTCTCGAACGACAGAATTCGCGTAAAGGCCGATTCAAAGAAGTACCTGGAAGAAGAAATGTCGTCGATATTTTGCTTGTCCAGGAATTGAGCCAATACAGAAAGGCAATAGTCTTGAGCCTCTTGGTGCTTTCTCTGGAATACCAAGATTTCAAAGTGCAGTAGGTAGACCGCGTAAGTCAAGTCGGCGTGCAAATAGCCCTGCTGGTGCGGATTGCTTTCGAGGATTTCAAGCAGGTGCAAAGCTTCGTCGTATTTCTTGTTCTTGTAGTAAAAACGAATCAACCCAAGAATATTTTGGATTTGTTCTTCCTTGGATTCGAAGAAAAAGCTTGTCGGCCTTAAACTCCGTGATCGCTGTTCCAAGTAAATCTTCTGGGCAATGCTGTCTTTTAGGCCGCTCGTTTCCACTTGATAAAGTTTCTTGTCGAGGGCAGATGGAACGCTGTTCGAAAAGTTGGACGACTTGAAGAACTTCTTGGATGTCATGTCGGGGTATATCAAGTTCCCGTTGTTGAACAAGAAGATGGCGTCCAGGCCTTCTACCGACTTGAATTCGGCGGCGTGCCCAAAGTCCAGGAGTCCTTGCGGCTGCTCATAAAGGAATAGCGATGCCGCCTTGGTTTCTTGGTAAATCTTGGCCTGCTCTTTTTCTATCGCTTCTTCCACTTCGTTCTGGAAAGCGTTCAGGTTTTCGTCGAAATTCTTTTGCGACAGGTATATTTCGTTCTGGATATTTCTAAAACTCAGGAACGAAAGAATCGCCGTCGGGAGGACAATTCCTCCCGCGAATAAAAGGACGAACAGCAGATTATTACGTGAAACCTGCATTGCCAGTCCCTACAGAATTTGTGGACTTAGGGCGAGAATCTTACTTGACAATCTGTGCACGGTGAGTCACCGATACCCTGTGTCCAACTTCGATTCTTCTGCTGTTGGAATAGATTTCGCGAATGAGAACGCTCGATTCGTTGTCTGCCGCTCTGGCAATAATACCGCGGCCTATCAGGCGGGGCGGAAGCGATTCGTCGGTCTTGTCTTCTTCCCAGATGGCGACGGCATCGCCCGTGTTGTAACCTTCGCTAAGGCCTTTATCGATAAGCACATACGAGTATGCTCCGATAATCAGCATTGGGTCCATGGAATAGCGGATCATGGCCAGGTTGTCGAACTTGGCTTCCTTGACCTTGCTGTAACCGGACACGTTCAGAGTCTTGAGCGGTTCCTTGAGCCTTGCCTTGGCCTGGTGAATCTTGATTTCACGGAAGGTCGTCACGATCTTTGCGCGGGAAAGCGTGTCGCCGATGGCTGTGATTTTTGCAATGCCGGAAAGGCGGAGCAACGCGTACTTGTCAAAGCTGCTGCCCTTGGCTGCAGGAACGTTAATTGCCTTAGCATCAACGATTTCCACGAGGTCGCCGCGCTTCAGGTTGGAGTTCGTCTTCTTGCCGATACCAACGACTACTTCCGTTTCAGGCATGTGAATCAGGGGTTCTTTCTTTTCTCCCGACTTGATCGACACAAAGCGCTTGTCCTTTTTCAAGGAATCCAGCGTATAGATTTCGGGGGCGTGCATCTGGTAGTAGCCATTGAAAATCTTGGGGGCCGGACGCTGCTTGTAGTAGTATTCGTCGTTTGCCTTGGGTTTCTTGACGGCCTTCTTGTCCTTGTCGCGCAGGTTGCCGAGCATGCCTTCGAAATCGCTATTGCGTTCGTCGCCATCATCGCAACCGGCGTTAGCGACTGTCAGACCCTTGCCTTTGGGGAGCGCGGAATCCGAGATGGTTGCATTACAGGGATACTTGTTCTTCTTTTCGACCTGAAGAACATTACCTTCACGAATGGAATCGCCCAGGTAAATGGAGTCGCCCGGATAAATCCAGTGCGGGTCTTCGATGTGGCGGTTGTTTTCCCAAAGGTCTGGCCAGGCAAAGGGGTCCTTGAGGAATTCGTCACTCAAGTCCCAAAGGGTATCGCCTTCCTTGACAATGTAGGCGGAGGCCAACAAGGCGGAAAGTCCCAGACAGATGGATGCACATTTCAAAAGTCGCATAATAATCCCTTTACAGGCTGTTATATCAATAATTTAACCTTTTCTTTGCTTAAAAGTAGGGGCTTTTTGGCTAAAATGAGGAATTTCTTGCGTTTTTCGGCTAGAAACGCGTTCTTGCGGGCGTTGGATCGTCCTGGAACGCTGTTTTTGTGCCGGATTCTGTCCCAAGATTCCTACGCGGTCAGGTACGAACAGGAACAGAATTTCGAACTTTCCGGAGCCCGGTTCCAGGTACAGTGGGATATTCTTGCGCAACATGTAGCCTTCGTTTCTAAACTGCTTGATGGTGCGCGCGGCCACTTCAAGGTTCGAAGTCTGCAAGAGAATACGTTCCGGTCTCGAAAGGGCGGCTGCCTGTGCCACGCCTTGTGCAAGCGGTTCGTCGCCGGGCAGGTTGAAGTAGAATGTCCAACGGCCCTCGTTTTCGGGCTTGCTGAAGAACTTGCCAAAGAAATCCTGTTCTACGTGACTGCGGATGAATTTCATGTTGTCATCGACGGTGTTGCGTGCGTTCAAGCGCGACGACATCATGGCGTATTCGCGGCAGTCCATCGAAACGACTCTCTTGAATCGGTTTGCAAGAGTTGCGCTCACAAAGGAACTTCCGGAATAGAATTCAAAGAAACTGTCCTCGGCATTCGGGTGGATAGCGTCTTCGATACGTTTGGGGAGTCCCATCCAGGCGTCATGAATTCGGGGCGTCCAGTCCAGCACATGCATGCTGATTCCGGTTTCGCCAATGGGCATAAAGTCGCTTCCGAAAGCGCTCTTGGCTTCTACCTTCATCGGAATCGTTCCGGCCGGATCAAAAGGCTGGTCGGGCATGCACTGAATGTGGTGACAGCTGATGACTTCCGGGCAGTTTCTTTGTATAAAATCAACGAAGGTCTTGTATCCGTGAGCAGAGAATCTGCCCTTCAGGTTGACCTGAACGAGTATCGCATAACGTCCGTCACCGACGGCTCGGAACCAAATCTGGCGGAGAGCCTTTTTAAAGATATGCAGGTGTTCTTTCTTGACCTGTTCAAAAATGCGGCTGACAAGTTCGGGAACATCCATACCGCGGGCGGGAGCGTCTATCGAAAGCGATTCCTGCTGGCCGCGGTAAGTCTTGATAATGCGCCAGTCGGAATGTTCCGGATTAGCATCTGCTGTAAACCATGATTGAAACTTACCGGGAATGCGTTCGTTTTCGGCCCATGCGGCAAGCTGCTGCTTGATATCTTCAAAAGTCAGCGCTGCTTTGCGTACAGGCTTTTCGGCTTTCGGGGCTTTGTCTTGAATTTTGTCGCGACGTACGGAATTTCCGCGTGCGCGATTGTTTGTGCTTCTGAAATTGTTCTTCATTTTTAATTCTTTACTTTTACTTTATCTTTGGACCCTTCGACTTCGGGCATAGCCCTTTGCTCAGGACGACTCATTCGTGGCTAGGCAACTTCCTACTTGAGTAATTCCGAAATCCGAATTCTGAATTAAACAAGGAATCTCGGGTAAATCCAAGAGCATTCGCGGGCGAGCATCTTCGGGAATTCGCGGAAGGTTCCATTGATCTGGTAAAGGTTCAGGCTGCCTTCCACCGGTGAAAGCTTGATGAGCGAGTCCGCGCGGGCTTCGAGGTAGGGGTATTCGTCCAGGTTGCAAGACGACACGACTGCACACCCTGTGAGGGCGATTATGGTGTCGACCATCTGCATCAAAATCTGGTGCGGAGCGCCATTCAAACGAGTAGACTTCGGGTTATGCAATACGGCCGAAATCGGATCGATTACGACAACGCGGTAATCGTGGTTTTCGAGTCGCTTGGCACCTTGAATACGCTTGGCGATAAGCTGAGCCGTTTCGATCGGTGAAAGAGCCGTACCGCGCAAGTTCAGGAAGCCGAACTTCGGGGTGCTCGCATTCAGATTGCGCTTGCCGGCCAACAGGTAAAGGCGGTTCAGGAACACGGACTTGGTCAGTTCGAAGTTGATGAACAGAACATCGCTAGACGATGTTGAATTGCCGAACCAGTCTTCGCCGTAGCAAATAGACAGACCTAAATCCATGAGTGCAAGCGACTTACCGCTTTTCGGAGGTGCCGTGAACAAGAAAAATTCACCGGCACGGAGCATGTTTTCAACAATCGTCTGGTCTTTTTTGGGAGCTTCTTCGGTATCGCTTGCCAGTTCAATGAGCGGCTTTCCGTCGAGGGAATATTCCACCCATTCCTGCCATTCCTTAAAGTTTTTGGCACCCTGTTCAAGACCGATCAAGTACTGCTGCTTACCGCCGCGGAGCACGCCAGGCATACGCACCATCATGTGCGGGTTACTGTTGCTCGGGTCGACCTTGAATCCCTGGGAATCAAGCGTCTTGAAAAGGAAGTCAACGCGATCGTTATATTCTTCTTCGTCGTTGGCAAAAATTTTGACCCATGCCTGCACGGAATTCGCGCCTGTGTTCACCAAGGCGGCGCAGGGAAGGTTCAGGGCCTTGTAGTAGGCGAGCTGCTTGGCCAAGGACATCTTGGGGTTATCGACCACCACATAGCGGTAGCGGAACGATTCGTCCGAGACATTGTCGCCCCCCTTCACGGCGTTAATGCACAGGAGGGCGCCTTCGGGACTGTCGAGACTCTTCATGATTTTCTTGATCGAGTCGTCTTGTCCAATGATGTTCGATACGAGTTCTTCGGTGCTGTCCGGGGTATTCGATACCTTGAACGAAATTGTTTCTTCGGGGTCGAATGCGGCTTCCAGAAGTTTGGCGAGGTCCTTACGCCAGTCGGCGGCAGGCCAGGGAATAGAAAGCGCTTCGGGGTCAATCTTGAAGTTCTGCAATAGTTCCAGGGACTGGGTGTCAAGACCCATGGCAAGCATCTGTTCCATGGAAATCATGTTCGCCGACAGCGGCGTGATGATTGGCATGGCAACCGCCTGCGGGGCGGCCGCAGCTTGTGCCTGGGGTGCCCCTTCCGCAGCCGGGGCGGCGTTCTGCGCCGGAGACGCTTGTTCCTGAGGGCGCTCTGCCGTACGCTTTTCGGCGGAGAACGCGCGGCGAAGGGTCTGTTCGACCTCTTCTCCGTCCATGCCGTCGTCGCGGGCCTTGCCGCCGAGCTGGAAACTGGCGTCCATGAAGGTCCAGCCTTCTTCCATAGCGGCGACACCCGCCTTGTAGAGCTCGGCTTTGAGTTCGTTCGGACTATACTTGTTCTTCAGGAACAGGTTGATGGTCTTTTTTGCGTTTTCCATAAGCGCCTCGAATGCTTTATCGTATTGAATGTAGCTTTTTTATTTACAAAAGGGTGCTTAAAAGTGCAAAATGTATGCAAAAACGCCCTAGAAAAGCTCTAAAACGTTAAAATATTAATTTATACAAAATTTTGTGTTTGAATTTAATTCGGTTTAGAACCGAGTGAGACGAGGCCTCGTTCACCCGTAGCGTACAATTAGTACGTGAGGCGTGAACGTAACGAAGTATCACGACGGTTATAAACGAATTACTTCGAAGGGTTGAAACTATCCTTCAAGCCCACCGTGCGGTTGAACACCAGGTGACCCGGCTTGGAATCTTCGCTGTCGAGGCAGAAGTAGCCCTGGCGCATGAACTGAAAGCGGTCTTCCAGCTTGGCGTTGGCAAGGCTCGGTTCCACCTTGGCCTGCTTGATGACCATGGATTCCGGGTTCAGGTAGTCGTGCCAGTCTTCGCCTTCGGGAACTGCCGAGGGGTCTTCGAGCGTGAACAGGTTGTCAATCAGGCGCACTTCGGCATCCACGGCGTGAGCGGCAGAAACCCAGTGGATGGTTCCCTTGACCTTACGGCCATCGGGCGTTTCGCCACCCTTGCTCAGCGGATCGTAAACGCAGTGAATCACGGTGACCTTGCCGTTTTCATCCTTCTCGACGCTCTTGCAAGTCACGAAGTAGGCGCCCTTCAGGCGGACTTCGCCTTCCGGCTTCAAGCGGAAGTACTTCTTCGGCGGTTCTTCCATAAAGTCGTCGGCTTCGATGTAGAGTTCGCCGCTGAACGGAACCTGGCGGGTACCTGCGTTCGGATCGTTCGGGTTGTTTTCCACTTCGATCATTTCCACCTTGCCGGCTTCCCAGTTATCAATCACGAGCTTGACTGGGTCAATTACCGCCATCACGCGGTTCGCCGTCTGGTTCAGTTCTTCGCGGATGCAGAAGTACAAGAGGTTCACGTCGACCATGGAGTCGGCCTTGGAAACGCCGATACGGTCGCAGAATTCACGGATGGAACTCGGGGTGAAGCCACGGCGGCGGTAACCGCAAACCGTCGGCATACGCGGGTCGTTCCAGCCCATCACGGCCTTCGTCTGCACCAGTTCCAAAAGTTTACGCTTGCTCATCATGGTGTAGGTGAGGTTCAGGCGGGCAAATTCAATCTGCTGCGGGCGGTTGTCGAGGCCCAGTTCAATCAAGAACCAGTCGTACAGCGGGCGGTGCGCTTCGAATTCCAGCGTACAGATGGAGTGGGTAATGCCTTCGATCCAGTCGCTAAGCGGGTGCGCAAAGTCATACATCGGGTAGATGCACCACTTGTCACCGGTGCGGTGGTGGGTGCAGTGCTTGATGCGGTAGATGACCGGGTCGCGCATGTTCATGTTCGGGCTCGAAAGGTCCACCTTCGCGCGCAGGCACTTTTCGCCGTCGGCATACTTGCCGTCGCGCATCTCGCGGAACAGCTTCATGTTCTCTTCGACGCTGCGGTCGCGGTAGGGGCTCGGGCGGCTGGGCTTACCAGCGTCGTTGCCACGGTATTCCTGCATTTCGTCGCGGGTCAAGTCTTCTACGTAGGCCTTGCCCATTTCGATTAACTTTTCGGCAAAGGCGTAAATCTGGTCGTAGTAGTCGCTGGCGAAGTATTCACCGCCCTTCCATTCAAAGCCGAGCCACTTCACGTCTTCGCGGATGGAGTCCACGTATTCCACATCTTCCTTGGTGGGGTTCGTGTCATCGAAGCGGAGGTTCGTGATGCCGCCGAAGTCTTTGTACTTGTTTGCAGTACCGAAGTTCAGGCAGATGGACTTGGCATGACCGATGTGAATGTAACCGTTCGGTTCCGGCGGAAAACGGGTGTGCACGCTCTTGCGTTTGCCCGTGGCGAGGTCGTTAACGATGATGTCCTGTACAAAATTCGAAGATTCAGGGATTTCCATGGTTAATCCTTTAGTTTTTAACGCCGGAAAATATAGTAAAATGACTGTTATTTTCTCATGCTTTTGCCAAAACCTCCGCGGCTATTGCCGTTTCGGTTGCTGTTTCCGTTACTGCGGCTGTTGTTGTTGCGGCTACTGCGGGAATCGTCGTAGTTTTTCTGGCTGCTACGGGTCGTCTTGATGTTTCCAAAACCCTGATTGTTGTTTTTGCTGTTGTCTTCTTGCCAGTAATTGTCTTTGGTAGTTTTGACTGTTGCAATCGTGTTCGGGTGGGCAGCGGAATGATGAATTTCGGCCTTGCTCCTCGGAGCGGTGTTGTGGTTCATGGGAACCTTTACGGGTCTGCTCGGAGGATGCGTATAGGAGTCGTGTCTTGTGGGCGCCACGTAGTGGTTGTGCCTTGGCGGCGGAGGTGGGTTGTGATGACGTGGATGGCGAGGCGGCAGGGGTCTGTTGTGGTACCAGCGGTAGTCATGCACGTAAATTAGGTGTGTGTCCCATTCAAAACGGCTTGTGCCCCAGCCCCAGTAATCGTAGTAAGAGCCTACCCATACGCCGGTGCGGTAACGGAGTCCCGGGTAGCCGTTCGAATAAACGTAGTAGACGACGTGCGGGTTGTAAACCGGAACGTACACATATTCCTTCTGTACAGGTTCGATGATGATAGTCTTTTCCTTGATGACCTTGACCTGCTCGTTAGTTTGTAAGTGGCCGTGGTTGTAGGCGGCGCTACGCATGCGTTGAACGGCATCCATCACGGCTTCTTTTTGGGTGGCGACGGCATCGCCTAATTGGTCGGTCCACGTTTGGTATTTGGCCATGGTGGCAAGCACCGTCGGGAAAGGAATCAGGGCCTGGACGCTTTCGTCGTAGGGAAGGTCTTCGAGTTTGATTCGGTCGGCGAGTTCCTGACCTTTGAGGTGCTTGTTCTGGTTTGCCCAATCGGCAGCTCCCGGAATTTCATCGCCATGAACAGAAGCCGCCAGTACCTGCACCAGGAGCGGGTCGGGGTAGAGCGCAATGGTCGAAACTAGAGTGTCGAGTTCCGCCGCAGTGAATTGCTCGTTTGCACGAACAGATGAGGGCATACATAAAATGACAGCAAGTAAAAACCACAGCCAAGCGAGCTTGGTTGTAAATGGAGATGCTAAACTTTTTTCAGCCTTTAAACCGGTAAACATGTTTACCTCCTATAGTCTAAGGTTACTAATATTATACAAAAATTCCATGCTAATTAGATGCTGGAAAGTCGCTTTTGGTTGCGGGTGAGCTCTTTTTCGGGAAGTAAATTCCCGCATTGTGATTTGTCCATTGTGGACAATTTTATTTTTACACACTTCTTAAACGAAAAGATGATTATGGCTTTAGTGCTGAAAATGGCGAAAAATGAATGAAAATGGATGGTAAAACGGCAAAATTTCTAGAAAAAGGTCAAATAATAACGTTTTTCATGTTGTTGTTTTACACAACACATTAACTAAAATTAACATTAATTTTTACACACTTTAATCTATTTTTCTTATAGCTAGATTGGAGGCTATATGGGCTATTGGGCTAAAATTATATCTACAACGGCGCTATTTGCGTCATTTACATTTGCGCAGACATACGATTTGCCTATAGTGTTTATTGACACCAAGGGCAAGTGCCTCGATAACAAGGTCACTGAAAAGATTCCTGCAACCATGAAGGTGCTGGACGGAAAAACGAACAATGTGGCTGACAGTGCCAAGGGCACACGCTATGATATCGGTATCAAGGTTCGTGGTCAGTCTTCGGCCATGTTCCCGAAGCCTGGTTATGGCGTGGAAGTCCGCGACGAAAAAGGCGAAGGCATGGACGTGAGCCTGTTTGGGCTCCCTCCTGGTGACGACTGGGTGTTCCACGGTCCGTATGTAGACAAGAGTATGATGCGTAATGCGCTTGCCCATTGGCTCTTTAGGCAGGCCGGGCATTATAGCCCCCGTAGCAGGCATTTTGACTTGTACATCAACGGTGTTTATCGCGGTGTGTACGTGCTTCTCGAAAAGATTAAGCGCGGCAAGTATCGTGTAAACGTGAGCAAACTTAAAGAAACCGATGTCGCGGGCGACAGCGTTACCGGCGGCTACATTTGGGCATTCGACAAGACGGGTACCAATACGGGTGGTGCAGGCAGCGGTCCCATCGAAAAGGAAGGCTTCAATACTTCGGACGGCCTGAACGTCATTTTGCATTACCCGAAAAAGGAAAATATCCAGAAGGCCCAGGAAGAATACCTGAAAAAATACCTGAACGATCTTGAAGGCTTGTTCAAGAACGGCAAGAACGGTAGCGGATACGAAAACTATGTGGACATGACTTCGGCACTCGATTACGTGTTGCACGAAGAAATTACCAACAATGCGGACTCTTACTGGTGCAGTTTCTTCTTGCACAAGCCCAAGGACAGTAAGGGCGGTAAGGTGACGCTTGGCCCGGCATGGGACTTTAACCTTGCCATGAGTAACGGAAGCCAGCCTGAAAATGGCGGTGGCCAAGGCGGCCAGGGTGGTATGTGGGGCTTTGGCGGCGGTGGAAACGGCTTTGGAAGTTCCGGCGTTACCGGTTGGCAAATCGAAAATAGCCAGAAATCAGGTAATGGTGGCATGTGGGGTATGGGAAGCTCTCTGAAAGCTCCGAACTGGCTTTTGGGAATGTGGAAAGACAGCCATTACCAGAGCGAACTGAAGAAGCGCTGGGCGGAACTCCGTAGCGGTGTATGGCACACCAAGACGATGGATGCATACTTGGATTCCATGAAAATCTATTTGAAGAACGCTGCCGACAGAAACTTCAAGCGTTGGCCGAACTTGGGCAAGGCTAGTGGCCAGAACGATCCTGATCCGGAGCCGATGAAGTACTGCAATAGCCAGAGTGGCGGCTTTGGAATGGCTATGGGCGGCTATAATGCTACTACTTGGGATGGCGAATTTGAACATCTTCGCAAGAAAATGAAAGAAAGAATTGCCTGGATGGACCAGCAACTCGGATTCTCGGAACCGGCCAATCCGATTGTAACGGAACCCGTCATTCATGATCCGGACTGGCAGAATGACGAGAAAAACAAGACAGAACCTCCTCCGATGAATGTCGGTTTGGATGATTTCAGCAGACTTTCTCCGACGAACTTCTTTACTGTAAATGGCGATTATCTTGAAATTCAAACGAGCTTGGGCGGTACTTTTGCCCTTGTGGACCTGAACGGATCAGTCTTGTTCAAGACTCGTATCAATAAGGGACTCACGACTCTGAGAATTCCGTCTAAGGCCATGAACAGGCACTGGATTGCGACGCTCAACGGAAAAATGCTGAGCAAATAGTAGTACGAAAAAAGGGTGTCTGAATTCAATTCCGAAATCTGAATTCAGATATCCGGAATCGCTATAGATAATGCTTGACCTTGTTTACAGGGTCAAGATTTTCTTTTGGGGGCTTAGGAACATAAATCTTGACGGCGTACACGTAGTGGTCCGTTTCGACTAGGATGTCGCCTTCTTGCATGTCTTCGTTGATGTCGATTTCAATTTCGACTCCGTCACGGGCGATGCGGCGGATAGAATGTTCCTTGAGTTCGTGACGTTCGAACAGGACGTCGATAACCTTCTTGTAGGTGCCGTGATGGATGGTGCCTAGAATGCTATTGCAAATCATTTAAAAATCCCGTATTAAACCGCATCCATGGAGTCGACCTGGTTTACGATTTCAGTGACGGTCGCAATATAGCTATTTATGCTCTCGATGAAAGCCTTTTCGTTCCGGCTACTGATTGGTGCGCGGAGCGCAGGGTAGGCGCTAAAGATTTGCTGGTGGTTTTCGGGGTAGGTCTTGTGAAGCAAGTAATAGACCCCGTACATAATCGGGAGGAGAGTCGCATTGGCCCGAGCAAAGAATCCGAGCGGATTGCGATCTTGCTGCAGGTAAATGTAGGCTTCGCGCAGGTGAATCAAAAGTCCGCGCAATTCGCGTTCGCATTCCAGGCGTAGGCATTCCACATTCGGCTGGTAGTTGGGCAGCGGCTTTGCGCCGGCGAGTGCGACATTCCTGTTGGCGATATGCAAAAATTCCAGCGGGAAAACGTCTTCGGATGTCTGGATTTCTTTAAGCGTAAAGAAATAGCGGAACTCGATGTTTTCTTTCTTGGCTTCGCGCAACAGGTTCTGCAGGGGCTTGATGCTTGCAGTCGAGTTGTCTCGCAAGATAAAGCTTACGGTCCAGGGGCTTTCGAGTGCGTTGAATCCTTCGACCAGACAATCGCCGTGAATGAACGCCGAAATCAGGTTGTCGCCCAGAGCTTGCTGTAGCATGCCCGGCCAGTTGGATCTTTGAAGTTCTACGATGCTCAGGTTCTTTTTCATGTTAACCTCACCAGGAATTCCTGTTCCCGAATCCGCTGTTGCCAAAACCGCTTCCGAATCCACCGCCAAAGCCTCGCGGGCTGCTTCCGAATCCGCCGCCGAATCCGACTTCGGGTTCGTCCTTCTTCTTGTTCTTGATGGCGCCGCCGAACAGGAACCAGAAGATTCCGTTGCCGCGCCCGCCGCTGAACTTTGCCATCAGCAACAGGAACGAAACAAAGAGGATGAATAGAATCATGAGCGAGGAGACGCTGTTTTCTCTAAGCTTGTACGGGGTTTCGTCGATGTTAAGCTTTTTGCCTTTTGCCTTGGCGCCGATTTTAGCGAGTGCGTACGAAAGCGAAAGGATCCCTTCGCTGTAATTGTTTTCGCGGAAGGCGGGAAGGAGTGTCTTTTGTTGAACCTTGGCCAGTTTCTTTTCGCTGTAGATTTTTTCGAGACTGGGGGTGACGACGATGTTTTTCCAGCGTTGCTTTTGAGCAACGAAAATCATGATGCCTTCACCGTTTTCTTTGCCGAGATTCCATTGTTCGGCGGTGTACTTTGCGTACTTGTCCCCTTTTTCGAATTGGTTTGCGTGTCCGATGTCGTCTATCAGCACGCAGGTAAGCTCGATTCCTGTTTCTTGATGGAATTTTTGGGCGAGATCGTTAAAAAGTTGTGTCTCGGAAGCGTTCAGCAGGTGATTGTCGTCGTAAATCTGACCTTCACTGGGCTTCTGAGGAAATCTTTGGTCTTCAAAAGATGTTTCTGCCATTGCCCCGAGCGTAAGCCCCAGGCAAAGGAGTGTAATACGTATGGAAAAACGCCTTAATAGAAACATCACTTTGAAAATATAAAGTTTATTTCCAAAAGATGAGCGTGAACTTATTTTTTCATACGATTTTGACGACAAAGTTTATTTATGTCTTACGAAATGGAATATTCTTGATTGGAATATGAAAAAAGGAAGATTTTAATTTTTTTTTGTAATAAGTGTTTTATTCAAAAAAAACTCTATATATTTAGGATTGGGTTACGAACAGAACAAAAGGATTGGATTATGAATGAGAAATGGACATGGCTTCCGGATTTTGCCTCGGATATGGGGATATGGGAAGACGATCTGGTCGGCATTGCGCCTGATGCAGAACACCTTTTCGTGACATACGAAAAGATGGTGTCTGTTCTTGATGATGTTTACGGTTTGCCTGGTATTGCAGAGGCGTCTACCGTTGTTGGATGGGGTTTGGGAGCTTTCGTTCTTTTAAAGAATGCTCACAATCGCCCCAAGAACCAGAAATGGATTCTCCTTTCGCCTTATGCGGATTATTGCTCCGATCACAGTGAATGGAATAACGAAAATTTGTCTTTTATTGCGCACCAGACGAAAACCGCGGTCGATGCAACCTTGAATGCTTTTTATGAATTAATCGAAAATGAATTTGGTGAATGGCAAGATGACTGGATGAAAGCCGCCAAGGCGATTAATCCTGAAGCCTTGTATAAGGGACTCTCGTATATTGCAAAGAACCGAATTGATGCGCCTGTTCCTATTACGGCTGAAACACAGGTCCTATATGGTCGCATGGATGGTGCCGTTCCGCCGGCTATGACCTTGGAACTCAAGGAATTTATGCCTGGGGTGGAATTCAAGGAACGCCCCAAGGCAGGACATTGGCCGCCTCTACTTTTGTTCTAGCCGCGTTTGCGGTTGATAAAAGAGAGCAAAAGCGTTGCGATCAGGTAGGCTGCGAAAAAGCACAGCAAGAACATTTCAACAAAGTCGCCAATACGGCTGTATAGAGTGTCGCGGGTCTTGAGCGGCACTTTTCTTTGTACAACGCGATCGGTGAATATTTCGGTATTGCCGTCGTAGTGGCCGTACTGGTCGATGAATGCGGAAACACCGCTGTTGGCGAGGCGTGCCACCGGCATGCCGTTTTCGATGGCGCGGTAACGGATCAAGTTCAGGTGCTGGTAAGGGGCGGTGCTCCGGCCGAACCAGCCGTCGTTGGTAATGTTGACCATGAGGCGGGATCCTTCGCGGATCGCTTCGCGCACCAGGTCGCCAAAAATGGCGTCGTAGCAAATGTAGGGTGTCCACAGGAACGGCTGGTAGACGGGGGTTTCTTTACCGGCGACAAAGTCTCCTTCGCCAAGATCTACATAGTTTAAAATCGGGAAGATTTCGTCAAACGGAATTCGTTCGCTAAAAGGCACCAGGTGCTTTTTGATGTAGCGCTTCGGGAAGTGAAAATCGCCGGGAGTGAACAGGAACGAGGCATTGTAGACATCGAACTTACGGATGCTTCCGCGCGGATTGCGACTGTAGTCGAGTGCGCCTACCAAAAGTTGAGAGTTCTTGCTGTCTGCGACTTCGTGCAGGCGTTCAATGATGCCGGGCTGCCTGCGAATGTGGTCGGGGATTGCGGTTTCGGCAAGCACGATAAGGTCAGCATGTTCCTTAATGCTGTCGTTGACCATGCCGAGAGTCTTGTTGACAATGTTATCGAAACGTTCCTTGCTCCATTTGGCACCCTGTGCAATGCTTGGTTGTACAAGGGCGATAGAGGGGTTGCCTTCGGCGTCTGCATTGTAGAACGGTTGGGCTTCGGTTTTAGACAAGACGATACTGCCTTGAATGAGTAACACTACAAAAATGGAAAGGGGGACGGCTAGAACAGGGATTGCTTTTTTGATGTCTTGAACTTTGCAAAGTGTCTGGGCTACGGCTTGGTTCGAAGCGATGACCAAAATCGTGTAGCCAAAAATTCCGATATAGGGGAGCATCTGCAAAAGTTCAAGGCTGTTACCGAAAACATAGCCCAAGTGGCTCCACGGGAAGGCGAAGTCGCCATAGGTGCGGGTCATTTCAAGGCCTGCGTAAAAGATCGGGAAAAGTATCAGCAATACGATGCGAATTTTGGCTGGGGCTTCTTTTGCAAGCGTGTACACGAATCCGGCTAATGTGTTGTAGGCGCTAAAGAAGGCTATCAGCAAAAAGAGTCCGAGGAGAATCAGCCCCGAAGGAGCAGTCTCCACGTGCATGACGTTGTAAATCCAGTAGTAGTTGATGGTGTTGTAAAGCATGCCCGACCAGAAGGTGGCGAACATGGCTTGACCGCGGGTGAATCGGTTAAGGACGATGAACCATGGAACAAGCAACAGTAAAGCTGCTGGGCCCAAGGGCATGGGTGGGTGGGCGAGTGCGAACAGACCCCATGCAAAACAGGAAAGAAATAAGGCCGTGCGCGATTCGCGAGTTTTGATATGTCTGTAATTCCAACGGACAAAAAGAGTAATCCAGAAAATGCCGATGGGGCATGCCGTCAGGATAATCTGAATCAGACCGGCGTGTCCGATTTTATTCAAGTCGCCAATGTTGTAGTCAAGCGCAAGGAATGCAAAAGAAACGATTGCGAACGTGAAAAGCGTGCGTTTGAAATTTTTTCGGGTGTCTTTGAAAAACAGAAACGGAATCGTTACTGCGAGGGGGAGTACTTGCAAAGCCTGCGTGTAAAGCCCCGGTTTGTCGGGACGCAGCGAAAAAACAATCACTTCTGCAATAAAAAGAACCGCTACGTAAATCCAAAAAATCTTCGGGAGAGTTTTAATCTTATTCAACATATTTCACATTCCACATCCCACATTTCACATTCCACATTCCACATTCCACATTCCACATTCCACATTCCACATTCCACTACAGTCCGCTCTTGTCTTGGGGATTGAAAATCAGTACGAATTCGCCTTTGGGCGGGTGAGCCTTGAAGTGTGCCGTGATTTCGGATGGAGTGCCAATCAGGTGTTCTTCGAATTTCTTGGTGAGTTCACGCATCAGTGCAATCTTGATTTCGCCAAAGACTTGGCCGATTTCTTCGACGAACTTGTCGATGTTGTGCGGGCTTGCGTAGAAAATCTGGGTCGCTTCTTCGTCTTTTAGCTTTTCAAGCAGATGAATGCGCTGGGCGCTCTTTTTGGGCGAAAAGTATTGAAAGCAAAAATGGTCCGTAGGCATGCCGCTTGAAACAAGTGCGGTAATCATGGCGCAAGGGCCAGGGATGGCGCGGACATCGATTCCTTCGCGGACGCACTCGCGAACCAGGTTGAAAGCCGGGTCTGCAACGCCGGGAGTGCCAGCATCGCTTACTAGGGCGATGTCGCCTTCGTTTTTCAGGAATTCTACGTACTTGGGGGTCACCTTCTCTTTATTGAAGTCGTGGTAGGCTTCCATGGGCGTGTTGATGCCGTAATTGTCAAAGAGCACTCGCGTGTGGCGTGTGTCTTCGGCAAGCACCAGCGGAACTTCCTTTAATGTCCGCACGGCCCGGTAGGTGATGTCTTCCATGTTCCCGATGGGGGTCGCTACAATATAGAGTGTGTGCATATTATTAGTTAATAGTTCTGAGTTACGAGAAAAAGAAAGGTGAAAATGCTTTTTAAAAGTCTTGTGCCAAATTCAGATCGGTGTTACGGACAAGGCGGGTTTCGAACTTGAGGCGTTCCAAAAGCTTGCGGTGCATTTCTTGCGAGGCATCGTTTACGAGGTCTGCGCGCATACGGCCGTACCAGAACGCTTTCACATGTTCGCTTTCTTCAAATTCCACCTTGAAGGTTAGCGTACCATGGCAGAAAATCCTCGCTTCCATGCGGTAATGCCATGTTTCGCTAACAGGAAGCATAGGCCAGAAGGGAATGAAGGCTGCGCCGATGTTCCAGGAACTGCCCTCTCCATCGGGTGTGACGCTTGCATCGATGTGGGCGACACCGCGGCAGGATTCCATGGGGTAGCTTGCGGAATCTACCGCAAAAGAGTACGCTCTTTGCAAATTCGTGTCCAAATAAACCGTTTTTTCGCCGAAAGTAAGTGTAATTGGTTCAAAAAAGGGAATTGTTTTCGGGAATTCTTGCAAGTCATATTTTGTGAGACTCATAGAACAACCGACAAGTATTCCGCAACATAAGATTGCAATTTTTGAATAAAAGCGTCTCATTGTAATAAAATATAATAAACTCACGTCTCACACTTGGATGCTTCATTTCTCATCACACATTTCACATTCCTCATTTATCATAGTTTTCTATATTCTTTCTCGATGTCTTTGCCTGCATATTTTTTATCTGATGCGCACCTCGGGGTAAACCCGCCTGGCTCAGTCCCGAATCGTGAGCAGGCCCTTGTCCGTTTTATGGAATCAATCAAGGGCAAGGCTTCGCATTTGGTAATCGTGGGCGACTTGTTCGAATTCTGGTACGAATACAATGATTACGTTTGCCGTAATCATATGGATTTGTTCTTTGCCATGCGAGAACTGGTAAAATCCGGCTGCGAAGTCCATTTGTTGCAGGGAAATCACGATTTTGCCTATGGAGATTTCTTCCCGAAATCACTGGGTGTCTTGACTCATAAGGAATTGAAACTCGATATTCAGGGAAAAAAAGTCTATTTCCGCCATGGCGATGGCGTTGCAAAATCCGACTTCGGTTACCGGTTGTTCCGTCGCGTGCTTGATTTTCCGCTGAATCGATTCCTTTTCCGCCAACTCCATCCGGATTGGGGGATGGCTCTTGCCCGATTCGTGGGCAGAAACAGCCGTAAGGTGGGTGAGTCCCGCATTATCAAGATGGAAGAATACCTGCATTGGGCAAACTGTATGCTCGAAAAGACGGGATGCTCCTACTGCATTCTGGGACATCACCATATTTCGGGCATTTGGAATGTCGAAAACGGGACTGTGGCGTCTGCCGGTGACTGGATGAAAAAACTCACCTACCTCCGGATGGAAGCAGGTGAGCTTGATATTCTGAATTTTAATGATTAATCCTGGTTTCCGGCGCTGTTCGCGCGGGTTTCCGTTGATTTCATCATCTTCTTGCTGGCGTTTTCGCCCCAGATCCAGGCGACGACGTCAGTATTGGCGACCTTGTCCCACATGTCGTCTAGCCAGCACCAGTGATGGGTTTCGCCCTTTTCGTCGGTGATAGTCCATTTCTCCGGAGTAGCGGAGAAGGTCATCTTGATCGGCTGCGGCTTGGTGTAGTTGCCGTATCCATCGTTCACAGCAGCGGATTCAGGCGGGTCGATTTCGATGGTCCAGGACTTACCTTCGGTCCTTTTATAGATTCCGACATTGTAGACTATAAGGATGGCGACGACGATGATTGCTCCCTTGTAATTCTTCTTGGTCAAGAAGAAAATCAAGAGAAGGACAAACAAAATCGCCAGTGCACCCAAATTATAGTGCGTCGTATAAAACAACTTGAGAATGTCGATCATAAGAGACTCCGACTAATTATTTCTTGGACTTTTCTGCAGCTTTCTGTTCAGCGACCAGGGAGGCTACGCTGAACGTGATGGTTTTGCCTTCGACCTTGCATTCGGTACGGAAGCTCTGCTTGGGGAGCGCCAAACCGTGAGAGGAGAAGGTTCCCATGAAGGAGGCGTTGGCGTGGCTAGCAATAGTGCGCACGTTGATAAAGCCCTTGTCCTTGCTGAAGGAAAGCTTGAAGACCTTCTTGGCGCGATCGTAATCGGCAATCATGGTCTTGTTCACCTGAGTGTTCACTGCATCTCTGGTGTGACGATCGAAAATGATGGTTCCGCGGGAGTCGATCGAGAGCATGGTCTTGTTTGCGATCGAATTGCGGCAGGCAATCAGTTTCCACGGGCCTTTCTTCTTGGTAGAATTCTTGCTCGTGAAGATGTACTTGTTGCCTTCCTTTTCAAGTTCGTACGGACCGGTGACGATCTTTTCGCCGATGGCGTTCAGGGCGCCCTTGAAGTACAGGAACTTGGACTTTGTAGAATTGACACCAACAATGAAACGGAAAGACGTGGTCTTTGCTTCCTTGGTGGGCGTAATCGCTACGCGCTTACCCACAGGGTCGACCTCGATATCGGCGTATGGACCGATTTCGATGACTTCCCCTTTCTTGGAGTTTTCTTGCTTCGCCATCTTGTCAAGTTTCATCGTCTTGATGGCTTGGTCCGGAAAACGCAGAAAACCGCGAATATCCATTTTTACAATGATAGTATCCATAAACACCTCTTTTTGTTTATTTGTGGTTTTCAAGGTAAACTAATAATTTTCCCAAACAAAATCAATGCAGATAAGAAAAAAACATTAAAATCTGTTCCCAAAAAGTTTTTTTTGTGCGAAATTTCACACAACGTTTGTCAAATTTTATCAAAATAAATTGCGTTTTTGTGATAAAATCAACACTTTTTGCAAACTCTCTCCATTTCGAACAATAAACTTGGCCCCCTCCAATTTGGAATATTCTGCCTTTGTTCTTTCTTCGAACTGTTTCTTATCGAAGAGTACGGTTGTGTTATTTTGTGCTTTTTTTAGCTTGTCTATGGATACTTTGAAGTTTGTGCGAATCAAGAATTTAGGATAAAGAAATCCGTACTTTTGGTGAATGGCATCGGCAATATCGAAGATGGGATCGATTAAGATAATTTGTTTGTTGTTCGAGTGTTGGTTAATTGCCGAGATGGCTCCCATGCCGCGCCCTACAAGGGTTTGCGGGAATTTGCCGTTCACCTGTGCTGCGCATTCTGCGATTTGCCTTGCGTCTTTCTCGAACGTGTCTTCGCTGGGTGTTCCCTTGTTCTGGGCGGAGCCTCGGTAATTGAATGCGACGATATTTGTTCCCGGGAGGGAATCGACTTGTGCAAGGAATTGCGCTGCGTCTTCGTCGGCTTCGGGGAAATAGAGCATGACGGGATCGTTTTCGTTGCCTAGAGTAAAACCGTTTAGGATGGAGCCGTCTTCGAGAGTGCAGGTGAGGGGTTTTGCTTTGCCCTGGATCGCTTCGTTTGCTTCTTTATGATAGATTGCTCTTGGGAATGCGTTCCTGCGTTCGGTGAGAGCCAGGTAGAAAACCATACTTATATATATAACGACCAAGATGCCTGCGATGCGTAAAAGCCTAAAGGTGGATTCTTTAAGAAATCGGGCGATTTTTGGCATAGTGCTATTCATAGCGCCAAATTTAGAAAAATGAAATGGGTTGGTAAAGAAAAAGGACTTTCGCCTGTTTCCAGACGAAAGTCCAAAGGATGGGATTGGGTGTTCCTTGAATATATCTAAAAAAATCGGCAAGCGTATCACCTTTTTTTTCAAAAGTGTTCACGGATTGTTCTTTTTTGCAAGATTTACGGGAATTTACAAAACAATTCTGAAATAAGGTGTTCCCAAAAATTGACAAAAAAAGTATATTTAGATTGATGAACGTATACGCTTACTACAACTATCGAAAGTTCCTGCAGGACTATTACGACTACCGGAAGTCCGTGCAGCGATACTTTTCCTACAGGTCCTTTGCCAAGAAGGCGGGGTATTCCTCGTCGGGCTTTTATTTGGACTTGGTCCGCGGGCGCAAGTCGCTTACGCCTCAGATGTTGCCCAAGTTTATTGCGGCTCTAGGCCTGAATGAAAAGGAAGGCCGCTACTTCACGCTGATGGTGGACTTTACGCATGCCACCACGCCGGCGTCTAAGCAGGCAATCTTCGAGCAGATGTCCGCGCTTCTTCCGAGCGCCATCAAGTCCTTGACCAAGAGTCAGCAGGAATACTACAGTAAGTGGTATTACGTGGCGGTCCGCGAGGCGTTGTCCGTCTTGAACGTGGGCCCGAAGAATATCCAGGAACTCGCTTTGTTCCTGAATCCCCGTATCACTCTTCCGCAGGCAAAGCAGGCTATCCAGCTGCTCTTGTCGATGCAGTTGATTGAACTGGACGAAAAAGGTTTTTATCGCTCGGTTAACAAGGCTATCTTTAGCGGCTCCGAAATCTCGTCGCTTTTTGTTCATCAGTTCCAGAAACAGATGATGGACCTCGGTAAAGATGCCCTGGATCATTACAGTACCGAACGCAGAAATGTATCTTGTATGACAATGAGCGTTTCTGCTGAAGGTCTCGAACGCATTATTAGTAAGATTGACTTGTTCCGTAAGGAAGTGGTCGATATTATTCGTTCGGATGAAGGTGAAACCATGGTGTGCCAGATGAATATCCAGTTTTTCCCGCTGAGTAAGGAAAAGGTGGACCTGCCGCCAGAAACCGAGGAGGAAGAATGAACAAGAAGTTTTCGTTGTTAGCTTGCCTCGCCTCGCTTGCAGTATCCTTGATTGGTTGCAGTAATGAAAAGGTTGCAGGTACGGTGACGGATACAGGCAATACACTTGCTGTATCGGGTGTGGTTCTTCGCGTTGACGGAACTCCCGCATCGGATGCCATGGTCCGTATGGCCCGCATGGCTGTTTACGATAGTGTCTTGCATGTTCCCGAACAAATCGAAGTCTTGACCGATTCTGATGGCGTGTACTCTTTTGATTCCGCCTTGTCGGATACCTTCCAGCTGGCGGTTATCGATACGTCGGCGGTTGAAGTGTTCTACTTGCCGCGCACGACTTTGAAGGCGAAGGCCTACGGCAGCATCCAGCTTGCCAAGGCGGCTGTCGTAACGAGCGTGCTCTATTTTGAAGAAGTGGAAGATTCTGCTGTTTCCGTGGGCGGCCACTTTATGACTTGCCTTTCGGGAACTCCGTTCTGTAACGACGTGTTCGCGGCAGACAGTTTCTCGATGTTGATTCCTGAAGGCGAATGGTCCGTGGAAATCTTCCCGGGCGATTCCATGATGGTTGCCCGCATGCAGTCTCTTGGCTTTGCGGATAGCCTTATCTACCGTACCCTGGATCTCGGCAAGATCAAGGCCGGCGATTCTGTTACCTCGGGTCCGATTGTCTGGAGTACGACGACTGGTGCCGATTCCTTGATCAAGGAATCCGAAAAGGAAGCGAAGAATGTGGCCCGTCTCTCAGGTAAGGTTCTTTGCAAGAATGGCAATCCTTGCGCCGATGTCGAAGTAATGCTGATTAAGGATATTTACGGCTTCAATTTTGTCGAAGGCGATTCGATGAAGTTCGAAGTTCAGACCACGACTGACAGTCTTGGTCGCTGGTGGTTGCCGCTTCCGGATTCCTTGCCGGGCGATTCCTTCCGCTTCGAATTCCGCAAACTGCAGGATGACCTGGTGACACAGGCTGGCGTGTCCCGCTACTTGACCAAGAAAGATATTGAAAACTTGAAGGATACCTTGAAAGTGAAGGATGTAACTCTGTCTCGTCCTTCGACCTTGGTTAGCCGCGTGTCTCTGGTGGTGGATCGTGAAGATACTACTCAATCGAGCGACTGCATGGTGAACAGCGTGGTTGTTGGCATCAAGGGTACTTCGCACTTTGTTCGCGATGCGACCTGCAGTGAACTGAGACTTTCCGACTTGCCTTCGGGAGCCCAGCAGGTGGTGCTCTATTCGGGTATTCCGAAAGTGATTGCTACCTTGCGTGCTTCGGACGTTTCGACGGATTATTTCGTGACCTTTACTCCGGTATCTCTGCCTGAAGGCGGTACCCAGCAGGTTCAGGGCATGACTTACACCCCGCCTAATCAAAATATTTTCAAATAACCCCTTGCCGAAGTGAAATTCTTTTACTAACTTTGGGGGCGCATTGAGCTATGGTGTAATGGTAGCACAACAGATTCTGACTCTGTTTGTCTAGGTTCGAATCCTGGTAGCTCAACGATATAACTCTTTGCTCATACCCCTGAGCAGAGAGTTTTTTATTTTTGGCTTATGGAATTTTTCGACTACTACGAGAAACTTTTTGGCGAACGCTGGCCGGCCTTGCTTGAATCCTTGAAGGGAGAGGGCTGCGCAACAGAATTGCATTTTGGTGATAGACTTGAACCGTATTTTTTGGACGAGGCATCGGTCTTTGCGGCGCAAGCTCTTGGCGTAGAGCCGGGTGATGACGTGCTTGACATGTGTGCTGCACCGGGCGGAAAAACACTTGTGATTGCGTCGATGCTTAAAGGCGAAGGGTCTTTGCAAAGCAACGACCGTTCGCCGGATCGCCGCTTGCGCCTGCAGCATGTGATCGAAAATTCCTTGCCCGAATGCTGGCGTTCCGTGATCAAGGTGACGGGTTACGACGGCATGAAGTTTGGACTCCATAAGAAAGAATGTTTTGACAAGGTCTTGCTGGATGCGCCCTGTTCTTCGGACAGGCATGTGCTGAATTCTCCGGCGCATTTGGAAGTGTGGTCTGCAAAGCGAGTCAAGAGGCTTTCTGTAGAACAGGGGGCGCTCCTGGCCTCGGCGGTTGATGCACTCAAGCCGGGCGGAACCGTGGTTTATGGTACCTGCGCGCTTTCGCCTATGGAAAATGACGACGTGGTCAGGAAGATTCTCAAAAAAAGGCCTTCGATGCGTTTCGAGGCGATTGAAAACTTGTTGCCCGGTGCCGACCGCACTGAATTTGGCGTACATATTCTGCCGGACCGTTCTGAAGGTCGCGGCCCCATTTATTGCGCCAAGCTAGTGAAAGAAAAATAGCGGTCTAAGAGACTTTTCCGCAAATTTTTATTTATCTTTACAATATGTTTAAGCGAATTGTTTTTTCGTCTTTTTTTGCGTTGGCTAGTGTTATCGCTTTTGCCGACGATGTCGTGGCTGAACAACCTGCTGCACAGGTTGACTCCGTGTCAGGGCAGGCTGTGTCTTCTGCGGTGGTGCAGTCGTCCTCCTCGCAGGCACCGTCCTCTTCTTCGGAAGAGGCTCCGAAATGGCGTGAAGTGCCTGTGCGTTACTGGGTGAACGGAGATTCCTCGGAACTGGAAGCCATTTTTGTAAAGATCGAAAACGACACGGTCTACTTGAAAAAGCCGACTGAAGCCGAACTGCGCCATATTGAACGCCTTATCGATAAGAAGGCGATTGCCTTGCAAGAAAGCAATGGCCAGGAGGTTGAACAGGCGGAAGACGAAAACGAAGAAGTCGATTTGAATGCGAAGTCCGCCGAAATCATCATGACCGATGCGGTCAAGGATTCAATGGCGGCCCAGGCTGATACAAGTAAGGCAGAGGCTGCTCCTGTGGATGATGGTGCCGACGACGATCTTGCGACGGCAATGGCGAAAGAAGACAAACGCGTAAAGATGGAAGAAATCGCGAAGATGGAAAAGGAAATCCGTGAACGCGAAATCCAGGACAGTATTGCCGCAGCCAAGAAGAATCCTTACATCAAGATTTTCAGGTACGAGTTGAAGCGTCTCTACAATATGGAAGACGACGTGATGATCGACCTTTCGCTTTCGAACTATGTGGTTCCCATAGTGAAGGTTGTCGAAGAAACAATTGAACTGTATCCGCCGGGAAATGCCAACTTGCTGGTGGTTTCGCAGCCTGAGGCATGTTCCTTGTATGTCAACGGCATTCCGCTGAAAATTGTGGCTCCGGATACGATCAAGAATATTAAACCGGGCAAGTATACGATTTCGGTGATGAAGGTGCTGAAGGACGTAGAATGGTGGGGCTCTGCCGTTGTAAAAATTAATGCCGATAGCGTAAACAAGGTGACGATTCCTGTGCTTCGCCCCTCGACCCGCTTGACGCTCAATTCGAACCCGGAAGCAGCCGAAGTCTACGTGAACCAGGAACCTTCGCTGAACAGGATGCCTGACCACATGACCGACGTGGTGGTGGATAACGTAAAGCCGCAGGTCAGGGCTACGATTCATTTTAGAAAGGTGGGCTACCGCGATACTACGGTGACGACGGAAATCAAGCCGTACATGCCGAACCTGGTGTATGTGGACATGATGCCCGTGCTGGACGATCTTGAATTTATCGAAGAGCAGAATGCATTCAATAAGGAACGTAGCCAGAGGCGTATCGGTCGCGGGCTTTTGTGGGGTTCCATTATCCCTATTATTGCCGGTGGTGTCATGTGGTACCTGGCTGAACGCGATTGGAGCAAGGCTGCCGACAAGAAGCATGCATATGAGAATTTGTCTGCATTCGATAGCGACGACACGCGCCAGATGGTCAAAGATAACCATGAATTGAATGACAGCGGTGATACCAAGTGCGGGGTAGCCATTGGACTTGGAGCCTTGGGCGTCGGTCTCTTGGCGGCAGGCATCGTACTTGCGTTCTAATTTAAGTCAGATGGAGAAAATATGATCAAGAAAATTCTTTCGGTATCCATGCTCGCGATTGCTTTTGCTACAGCACAGGTCGCAGATGATCCTTACGCCTATACCTCTGGCGCCCAGGAACAGGATACGCCGGTGATGAATATCAACCATACCGAAAATGACGAGCCGCTGTTTGCGGTCTCGATTCACCCGATATCGATGTTCATCTTGTCACTGATTGATATTCCGTCCGTTTTCTTGACTATCGAAGGAAACTTGGCTAGCCACGTTTCCTTGATTACCAGGCCTTATTTGATTTGGGCTGATTTTTCGGATAGTGATGAAGATCTTGATGTCTTTTTGTTCGGTATTTCGGAAGGCTTGCGTTTTTACTTTAATGAGGGACATCGCGGTTTGTATCTGGCAGGACATTTCAATTACGACCGTGTGAGCTTGGAATACACTTATGACGGTAATTCTAGGGATAATATCAGTGCCCATGCGAATGGCTTTGGCTTTGGCTTTTATCTCGGGCATAAGTTCCGTTCCGGTCATTTTACGACGTCGTTTGACATCGGCTATGTTTATTCTCACTATTCAGCCTCGGGTAAGGCCGAAGATGATATCGATAAAGTTGCTACCGTGGGCTCGGGCTATGACTTGAACTATACGTTCGGCTTCGCGTTCTAACTCATTTTTCTATTTTTTAGAAAAAAAATTGGAGATTTGTATGCCAGCAATTCATTTGACTGCTGAAAACTTTGATTCGGTGATATCCTCGGGCCAGCTGGTCTTTGTGGACTTCTGGGCAACTTGGTGCCGTCCGTGCATGATGATGGGCCCCATCATCGATGAACTTGCCGATGAATACGACGGTCGAGCAATTATTGCAAAGATTAATGTGGATGACAATGGTGTGGGTGATATCTGTGCCCGCTTTGGAATTACGAACATTCCTAACATGAAACTCTTCAAGAATGGAGTGGAAGTGGGCAATGTGGTTGGTGCCGTACCGAAGGCAACCGTTAAAGGCGTTATCGACCGCAATCTGTAATTCTCATGCTGACGAAACGATTGATTGTATGTCTTGATGTCCGCAACCGTAAGGTGACGAAGGGTGTCAAGTTTAAGGGTAATATCGATATCGGTGACCCGGTTGAAATGGGGGCGCAGTATAGCGCTGACGGTGTCGATGAATTAGTGTTTTACGATATTACAGCAAGTGCTGAAAACCGCCCTTGCGATATGGAAATGATTCGCCAGATTGCGCACCGTGTTTTTATTCCGTTTGCGGTGGGTGGCGGTATCCGTAACTTGGATGATATGCATGAAGCCCTTTTGGCCGGTGCCGAAAAGGTGAGCGTGAACAGCCTTGCCGTGTTGCACCCCGAAATCATTGCCGAAGGCGCTAAGGCCTTTGGTCGTCAATGCGTGGTCTTGGGCATGGATGCGAAGTTCGTTGGCGTTTCTGACAAATTCAAAAGTGGCTACGAAGTGTATATTCGCGGTGGCCGACAGGCGATGGGCATCGATGCCGTGGAATGGGCCAAGAAGGCCGAGGACTTGGGTGTCGGTGAAATTTGCTTGAATGCAATCGATACCGATGGCGTTCGCAACGGCTATGAATTGAATATTACCGACCAGGTGGCACGTGCGGTGCAGGTGCCGGTGATTGCTAGCGGCGGTGCCGGAACTCCGGCCCACATTGTGGACTTGTTCCGCAAGACTTCTGCCGATGCGGCCCTGGTGGCTTCGATGGTTCACTTTGGTGATTACACTGTTCCCGGAATCAAGAAAGAAATGCTTGCTGCAGGAATCCCTGTGCGCAAGAAAATGAACGGCGAGGTGTAAGTTGAACACTTCTGTTGCGGTCAAGATTTTTGAAGCAGGCAAGAGTGCCGGTGCAGACTTTGTCGAAATTTACGAAGAAGAAACCCGCAGTTCGATGCTCGGGCTCAAATCGAGCCAGATTGAGTCTGCGACTGCAGGCACTGAATATGGTATCGGAATTCGTTTGATTTACGGAACCGAGGTGCTTTATGGCTTTACGAGCGATGATTCCGAAGACGCGCTTGTGAAACTCGTGAAGACGCTTGCCTTTGGCCGTATTGACAAGATGGGCTATACTCCGGTGGAATTTGCTCCCGAAAAGCGCGTGGCCGACTACAATGTGGCTGCCTTTAAGGATCCGCGGGTGCTTGGCCAGGCTGTCAAGCAAGACTTTTTGTTCCGTGCGGACCAGACGGCCCGCAAGATTTCGGATAAAGTAGTGCAAGTGGGCGCCTCGGTGACAGATTCTTGCTCTACGATTACGCTCATGAACAGCGAAGGCTTGAATTTGTCGATGAACCGTGCCCGCTTGCGCGTGAATGTGACTGTAACGGTGTCCGACGGAACCGAAAGATTGACAACGCACGAGGCTCCTGGCGCCTTGGGCGGTTATGAACTTTTAGCGAATTATTCGCCCGAGGCTTTGGCAACCGATGCGACGGAACGCTTGTTGCGCATGCTTTCGGCGGGTTACATTAAGGGCGGCCAGATGCCTGTGGTGATGGGCAATGGCTTTGGCGGCGTGATTTTCCACGAAGCCTGCGGACATCCGCTCGAAACGGAATCGGTCCGTCGCGGCGCAAGCCCGTTCTGCGGTAAACTTGGCGAAGCGATTGGCCAACCCTGCTTGACCGCTATTGATGACGGCACCATGGAAGGCGTGTGGGGGAGCCTGAAGTTTGATGACGAAGGTACTCCGACCCAGCGTACGACTTTGATTGAAAACGGTATTTTGAAGACTTACATGAGCGACCGCGTGGGAGCCCAGGAAGTCGGAATTGCCCGCACGGGTTCGGCCCGTCGTGAAAGCTACAAGTACGCGCCCGTGAGCCGCATGCGCAATACCTTTATTGCTCCTGGCAAAGATACGCTCGATTCGATGATTGCAAGCGTTGACAACGGTCTTTATGCTGCACGCATGGCGGGCGGTTCGGTGAATCCGGCAACAGGCGAATTCAATTTTGCCGTTGACGAAGGCTATGTGATTCGCAGCGGCAAGATTTGCGAACCGGTGCGCGGTGCAACCTTGATCGGCAAGGGGCACGAAATCATGCCACGCATTAGCATGGTGGGTACAGACTGGGAAGTAGCCGCAGGTGTCTGCGGTGCTAGTTCTGGACATGTGCCTGTGACTGTGGGACAGCCTTCCATTAAGGTCGACCAGATTTTGGTCGGCGGCCGCTAGAATTTACTCCAACGTCTTTTGGGATTCGGGCAATGGTCTTCGTGACCATCGGGCCAGATCCATGTCTCGTCTGTAAAAGGACATTTGGTGCATGAACCGCTCATGGGGCAGTCTTCGGTCGGATCTTCCAGGAACAGGGAACCTTCGTACTTGATTTTGTCCGAATGGAGTGTGCCTTCGAGAAGTTCGTGGCGGAGTGATTCAAGTTCTTGCTTGCTGAGTTTGAATCGCCTTTCGAGAATTGCCGATGTATCTGGAATGAATACAGCCGGATTCCATTTGATTCGCTGGACGCCGGCCGTTTCGGCCCAGGCGATAAGGTCCTTGTAATCGTTGAGATTTTCGCGGTGCAAAGTCACTTGCAGAGAAATCGTGGCGCTGGAATCGAGTCTGCGCTTGCGGCATTCAATAAGCTTCTCTACATTTTCACGCCAAAGATTGCGGAGGAATCCGCCCATTTCGTAGGCAAGCGTGCTGATCTTGATGTCGCTGCAGGCCTGAACCAGTTCGAACATGACCGACGGAGTGCCCCACTTGCCCGGGAATGTCCCGTTAGTAGTGAGATTCATCTTGACGCCTGTCATTTCGCAAAGGTGTAGCAGATTCTCGAATTTTGAATAAAGTAGAGGTTCCCCCATGGTGGAGGGTATGACTTCTTTTAGCAACAGATTGCCGGCTTCGTCGCGTTCGGCGGCGTACTTTTCGATAGCGGCCTTGGCGGTTTCAAAAGGCATTTCGCCGGAATAAGAGACTATGCCGCGCTGTCTTAAAAAGCACAGCGCGCAACGTAAATTGCATTTGTCGGGGTTAGTAAGTAGAGTGATACGACGCATGATCTAATTTAGAACTGAACGAATCTAAATTCGATCTAGGCCCTATGCTCCCTTAAATACTTGATTGCGGCGAGCCCTGCCTTGGCGCCTTCGCCTACGGCAACGGCTACTTGCAGAGTTCCTCCGGTGCAGTCGCCTGCAGCGAAGAGTCCAGGGAGAGTCGTCTGGAAATCCTTGTCGAGAACCAATGTTGGGCCGTCAAAGCCTGCGCCGGCCTTCTTGGCGAGGTCGGTAGCGTTTGCGCTTCCGAGGGCTACAAAGAGTCCGTCGAATTCTTCTTCAATGCCGTCTTCGTAGCGGACGCCCTTGAACTGGCCTTCGCCCACCAAAGATTGCAGGTGGCGAGATTCAATGCGTACGTTGGGCGGGAATGATGCTGTCAAGGGAGCGCCATTGGTAAGAAGCGTGATGCTTGCGACGACTTGCGCAAGTTCCTGGACTTCGTGGAGGGCGTACTCGCCGCTACCAAGGACGGCCACCTTTTTCTGGCGGTAGAAGAATGCGTCGCAAACGGCGCAATAGCTTACGCCGTGGCCTTCCAGTTCTGTCATGCCCGCTACGGGGTGCTTGTTGCGGGCGGCACCTGTAGCCATAATACAAACTTTTCCGTGGTATTCGCCGGCAAGACCCTTTGCCGAGAAACCTTGACCGTCAAACATGAGGTCGGTGATTTCGTCGTCGATGATGTTTGCTCCGAGTGCCATGGCTTGCTTATGGCCTACTTCCAGGAGCTGTTCGCCTGTCAATGGTTGTTCAAGACCATAGTAATTCTGGATCATGTGGGCCTTGGCGAGCGCCCCACCGTCTTTACCGATCAATTGGACAGAAAGCCCGGCTCTCAAACCATAGAGCGCGGCTGAAATACCTGCGGGGCCGTAGCCCAAAATCAGCATATCTGTCATAAATGACTCCATATCTCTGTAATTCTTATACAGCTAAAATACAAATTATTTATCTTATGGAATAGGTGGTTTGTGGTAAAAAAACTTAAAGGATTATGATGGAACGACTGACACCGCGAGATATGTTTGTTGAAGCTGGTTACGGACCGAACTTTGCAAACCAGCTTATACAAAATGCCTATAGCAAGTTATTCGAAGGGGACCCGATTGATGAACGAGTCTGCTTTGATGCCTCCGACGACATGAGCTATATCATCGATATCGGTCATGACGATATCCGCTCCGAAGGCATGAGCTATGGCATGTACATTACAGCGCTCACGGGCCATGAACATCAGTTTGACAAACTTTGGAATTTTACCAAGCGTTACCTGAGAAACGATGACGGCCCGCATGTGGGCTACTTTGCCTGGCAGGTTTCTACAACAGATTTTAGCAAGATGGATCCGGGGGCGGCCCCCGATGGTGAAGAATACTTTGCCATGGCGCTTTTGATTGCAGCCGAAAGGTTTAACCGTCCTGACCTCAAGGACGAAGCAGTGGGTTTGATTAACTGGATGCGCAACAAGCCGAATAACGGAATTGTGGGCCCGATTATTGATCCGGAACGCAACCTGGTGAAGTTCTCGCCGGTGCTGGGTAACGATTTTACCGACCCGAGCTACAACACCATTGCGTTCTACCGCGCCTTTGCCGAAGCCACTGGCGACGAGACTTGGTTTACGATTGCAAATAACAGCTTGGAATACATTCAAAAGGCCGCTCACCCGGTGACAGGACTTTGCAGTGAATATTCCGAATACGACGGAACGCCGAGGGCGACTCCTTGGTACCCTGAAAGCGACTGCTTTAGCGGTGATGCTTGGCGCGTGGCTATGAATTTGAGCCTTGACTATGCGCTGTTCCGTGGGCACGAATGCGAAAAGCAAATTTGCGAAAAAATTCTCAACTTCTTTAACGGCAAGCGCCCTTACTTGGCGGACTACGCCATTGATGGCGGCGATTTCCCGCGTCCGGGCCGTAATGCGACGCCGGGCGTGATTGCGATGAATGCTGCGGCCACCCAGGTATTGCCGGCGGACGATCCGCGCATCAAACCGTTCGTGAAAGATTTGGCGGCACTTTCGGTGCCTTACCGCTTTTGGCGCTATTACGATGGCATGCTTTATATGCTGGGACTCCTTGCAACCGCAGGAAAAATCCGAATTTAAATGCGGTCTTGGGGTATGGATAGGTTACAAATAAAGGAATGGAATATGAACAAATTAAATTATATGGTGCGTCCGGTGGTTCTTGCGGGCGTATTCGCTTCTGCCATGATTTTTAGCGCGTGCGAAGATGTTCGCGTTGAAAATTACCCTAGCGGGAAAATCCGTATCGAGACGACCTATGTCAAAGATAAGAAAGAAGGCCCCGAAAAGGAATACTACGAAAACGGTAACGTGAAGCGTGAAGCCAATTACGTGAATGATCGTCGCGAAGGGGTGGTGAAGGAATATTATGAAGACGGTATTCCTGAAGCGGAATACAATTATGTCGACGGCTATATCGAAGGCACGGTGATTCGCTACCACAAGAATGGCAAGGTGGCGTCTAAGGCTGAATACAAGCAGAACAAGCAGATTGCTTTCGGTGAATACTTCGACGAAAATGGCGAACCGGCAACAAGCGGTTCTTATAAGGACCCGCGCGATGGTTACTCTTACGAATGGATTCGCATTGGTTCGCAGCTTTGGACCGCAGAAAATATGAATTATGCGACAGCTTCGGGTTCCCTTTGCGCCCAATGCAATCACTGGGGCCGTCTGTACAATTTTGAAAATGCAAAGAAGGCCTGCCTTGAAGGCTTCCATATGCCGACTAAGGCCGAATGGAATGAGTTGCTTGCTTTTGCGGGCAAGGAAAAACAGGTTGGAACCGTGCTGAAGTCGGGCTACGGCTGGGATCCGATCAAGGGCACGAACAATTACGGCAATGGCAAGGATGAACTTGGATTCGGAGCCAAGGCCGGTGGCGCACACTTTGCCAAGAGTGATGTCCCGCTGAAGGAACGCAAGTTCGAAGCCGCTGGCCAGAAGGCTTTCTTCTGGACGGCTGAAGGTGAAGTGCTCGTATTCTTCCATGACAAGGATATTGCCAAGTTCGAAAAGTTCAATCCGGAATACGGCGCCAGTTTGCGTTGCATTAAGGACTAGTTTGATTTAAGAATAAAAAAGAGAAAGGCGCTCTGATGAGCGCCTGTTTTAATGGTTTGAAATGAGTCGCGATTAAGCAATGTTAAGCGATTGCTCGCGGATGCACTCGACTTCGTTCTTCAGTTCAATGGCGAGCGCGGCGATGTCGGCACTCTGGCACTTGGTGCCGAGGGTGTTGGCTTCGCGGCCCATTTCTTGCAGAATAAATCCGAGGTTCTTACCCTGGGCGCCGCCTTCCTTGAGAGCGTTCAGGAACAACTTATTGTGGCTGCGGAAGCGGGTGATTTCTTCGTGAATGTCGAGTTTGTCGGCCATGATGCAGGCTTCCTGCAGCAGGCGCACATCGTCGATTTCGCTATCCTTCAGGAGCACGTTGATGCGTTCCTTGAACTTGTCTTTCCAGACTTCGATGCGCTGGGGGTCGAGGACTTCAATCTTGTCGAGAACATTGTTCAGGTGATTCACTCGGCCTTCGAGATCGCGAGCGAGATTGGCACCTTCCTTAGCGCGCATTTCGTTCACTTGGTCAAGAGCCTTGTCGAGTTCTGCGGCCAAGTGCTTTTCGAGAGCGTCGGAATCGGCGTCGGCATCGGTAAACTGCAGCACTTCGGGGAGTGCCAGCACATGTTCCAGCTTGATTTCGCCCGTAATGCCGAACTTCTTTTGCATGGTGCGCGTGATGTCGACGAACTTGGCGATGGCAGCTTCGTTATAGGAAACCGGAATGTTTCCGCCGGTGCCTGCACCGAGCGTCACGCTAAAGATAACCGAACCGCGAACCAGTTTGTCCTTGATTTGGTTCTTGAAGCTGTTTTCGAGGTAGGCAAGGTTCTTGGGCAACTTGCAGGAGATGTCCAAGAAGCGGTTGTTTACGCTGCGGACTTCAATCACGCAGCTTGCGCCCTGGTACATGGACTCGCTTTTTCCAAACCCCGTCATCGATAAAATAGCCATATTCGATCCTTTTGCATTCATTAATAGATTGCTTCGTCACTGCGTTCCTCGCAATGACGTTGCAACTATTTCTTGGTCACCATTGCAATTACATGTTCTGCGCCGAAGTTTGCGAAACCGATCGCGGTCAGGAACTTACTGAGCTTGTGTTCGTTCTGGTAGCTGATGGTCTCAATCTTCAAACCTTCCTTGTCGCAAAGGGTGTGGAAATCCTTCACCGTCAAGAGGCGGATATTCGGCGTGTCATACCATTCGTACGGTAATTCCTTGGATTTCGGCATGCGTCCGTGCAGCATCAGACTTCCGCGGGTTGTCCAGTGACCGAAATTCGGGAAGGTCACGATGGCGCGCTTGGCTACACGCAGAAGTTCGTTCAAGAGAGCCACCGGGTCGCGGATTTCTTGAATGGTGCGGTTGATGATGGCGTAATCGAAGCTGCCGTCCTTGAAATCGCGAATGCCGCTTTCGTCAAGGTCGCGCTGGATCACGGGCACATCGTTTTCGAGGCAATCCATGATGCTCTTGAAGTTGCGCTCGATACCGAGAACTTCAACATGCTTTTTCTTGTTCAAGAAATCGAGAAGTTCGCCGTTACCGCAGCCGAGGTCGAGCACCTTGCTGTTTTCCTTGATCAGGCTTCCGATGTAGTCGAAATCTTCGGTGTCGTGGAAAACAGGCATGACCTGCGTTTCGGTTTTGGTCGGAATAATCTTACTGTCGAGGAAACGGCCAACAGCCTTGCCGAGGTCGCCGACTTCGATAAGGAAACCGTCGTGGCCGAATTGAGTGTCGAGCTCAAGGCTTGTAACCGTTTTACCTGCATTCAAGAGAGCGCTTGTAATACGGCGCGATTCGTGCGGCGGGAAAAGCCAGTCGGTACTCAGATTCACGTTCAGGAATTCCGCCTTCACGCCTTTGAATGCGGACTCTAATGAGCCGTATTCCGTTTCGAGATCAAAACTGTCGGTGGCGTGAGCGATGTGCAAGTAACTATTGGCATCAAAACGATCCACGAACTTCGCACCCTGATAACGCAGGTAGCTTTCGAGCGGAAGGTTCAAATCGAAAGGTGTGCTGTAGGTGACGGCGTGGTTACGGCTTTCTTGGTCTTGGGCGCGTTTGAATTTTTGTTCCATGCCCACGGCGCTGAGGTAGGTAATGTGGGCGAGCTTGCGGGCGTTCGAAAGGCCGACATCGGGGTGAGTCGATTCGTAGTAGTCGCCGCCGTTAAAATTCGGGTCTTGGGTAATCACGTCGCGGGCGACGATTTCAAAACCGAGCGCCTGGCTGCTGAATCGCGGAGAGCTTGCAATCACAATGCAACGGCGAACAAGGTCCGGGTAGTAAATGGCCCATTTCATGGCCTGGAAACCACCCATGGAACCGCCGATCACGCAGCAGAGCTGATCGATGCCGAGTCCCTTGGCGAGCTCTCGCTGGGCGTTCACCATGTCGCCGATGGTAATCATGGGGAAGGTGCTGCCGTAAGGCTTGCCGGTGCGCGGGTTGATGCTTGCCGGGCCTGTGGTGCCTTTACAACCACCTAAAATGTTGCTGCACACGACAAAGAACTTGTCTGTATCGACCGGTTTTCCGGGGCCAATCAGGGCATCCCACCAACCGGGCTTCTTGTCGTTTTCGGTATAGTAGCCGGCAACGTGTGCGTCAGCTGTAAGTGGAGAACACACCCAGACAACATTGCTCTTGTCGGCGTTTAGCGTTCCGTACGTTTCGTAACGGATGGTCAGCGCCGGAAGGGTCTTGCCACTTTCGAGCTTAAAACCCTCGTCCCCGTAATCCTTCGTAAAGGTCTGGGGCACCACTGGGCCGACGCTATATTTATGCAAAAATTCACTCATATGCATAAATATAGCTTATTCCAACATAATCGTAAACGGTCCGTCGTTGGTTAAACTCACTTGCATATCGGCGCCGAAGCGCCCTGTTTGCACGTTTGGAATCTCCTTTTTGCATTCCGCTATAATATAATCATATAGCTCGCTTGCTAAGGTGGGGTTTCCGGCTCCGTTGAAGGTGGGGCGGTTTCCTTTGTTGCAATTTGCGTATAAAGTAAATTGTGAAACGAGCAGGAGTTCGCCACCGACATCTTTGATTGAAAGATTTGTCTTGCCGTTTTCGTCGGCGAAGATGCGGAGCGCAAGCATTTTGCGGATGTAGCGGTCGGCGACCTCTTTGGAGTCACCTTCGCCCACTCCGATAAGGATCATGTAGCCCTTGCCGATTTTTCCGACGGTCTCGCCGTCGATATCGACTTGGGCGTTCAAAACGCGTTGAATCAGGAATTTCATAGGTCTGTAAAATAATAAAATTTTTCTATAGCGGCCTTTTCGATTGTTGAATCTGTCAAAAAGCTTACAAAAATATCTTTTCCTTGCGAAAAATAAGGGAAGGGCTCCAAAAGGGTACAAAAAAATCCATTCTTTTCTAGATTTGGCCGCGAAAAATGTAAACAAAAGGAAATGTTTATGGTGATTGAGCCGATGATCCGCAGCAATATGTGCGTGAATGCCCACCCCCAAGGCTGCGCCATGGATGTGAAGCGCCAGATTGAATACGTACAAAAGAAGCGCGCTGAACGCGGAACTCCGAAAGAAGCTCCGAAGACGGTTCTGGTATTGGGATGCTCGACCGGTTATGGACTTGCTAGTCGCATTTCTGCAGCCTTTGAATTCGGTGCTGCAACGATTGGCGTGTCTTTTGAAAAAGAAGGTTCCGACGAACGTCAAAAATCGGGAACTCCCGGCTGGTACAACAACATGGCCTTTGACAAGTTCGCTCATGAAGCGGGGCTTGAATCGGTGACTTTTAATGGCGATGCATTCTCGCATGAAATGCGAAGGAACGTGATTGATACGCTCAACAAGATGGGCCGCAAGGTAGACTTGTTGGTGTACAGCGTGGCATCGAGCGTGCGTGTGGATCCGGATAACGGAACCCTTTACCGCAGCGTTTTGAAGCCGATTGGCGAAACTTTCTCGGGTGCAACGATTGACTGCATGACGGGCAAAATTAGCACGATTAGCGCAGAACCCGCCAACGAAGAAGAAATGGCGAACACCGTGAAGGTGATGGGCGGCGAAGATTGGGCGCTTTGGGTGAATCAGCTCAAGGATGCCGGCGTGCTTGCCGAAGGTGTGAAGACGGTGGCATATTCCTACATCGGTCCGAAACTTTCTCATGCGATTTACCGCGACGGTACCATTGGCGGTGCCAAGAAGCACTTGGAAGCAACCGCGCGCGAATTGAACGCAGAACTTGAACGCGACTTGAAGGGCGAAGCTTATGTGTCTGTGAACAAGGGCTTGGTCACGCGCTCCAGTGCCGTGATTCCCATTATCCCGCTGTACCTTTCGGTGCTTTTCAAGGTGATGAAGGAACAGGGAACTCATGAAGGCTGCATTGAACAGATGGAACGCTTGATGAATGAGCGCCTTTATACGGGTAGTGCTGTTCCGACCGACGAAAATCACCTGATTCGCATTGACGATTGGGAACTCGACCCGAAGGTGCAAGAAGAAGTGAACAAACGCATGGCGACCATCACGCAAGAAAACTTGGCGCAGGTGAGTGACCTCGAAGGCTATCGTCACGATTTCTTGGCGACGAATGGTTTTGACATCGAAGGCGTGGATTACAGTGCCGACGTGAAGAGTGTCGAGACGATTTAATTAGAGTCTTATGTTGTGAAGCTAAAAAAGGCGCGGGTAAAACCGCGTCTTTTTTTTATATTTGGGGCATGTACATTATAGTCGGTCTCGGAAATCCTGGTACTCAGTACTCTAACACTCACCACAACGCGGGCTTTATGGCTGTCGAAAAATTGGCCGACCCGAACAAGGACTGGAAAAGCGAACACAAGGCGCTTACCATGAAGGTGAACATTGCGGGCGAGGAATGCCTGCTCGCTAAGCCGCAGACGTATATGAACCTCTCGGGCGAAGCGGTACAGGCCTTGATGACATGGTACAAGGTGAAGGTGGATCACCTGCTGGTCTTCAGCGACGACATTAATTTGGATGTAGGCCGTATCCGTTGCCGCAAGGACGGCAGTCACGGTGGCCAGAACGGACTCCGTAACATTATTGAGCACGTAGGCGACAAGTTCCCGCGCATCCGCTTCGGCGTGGGCAAGTGTCCGCCGAAATTTGACCTTAGCAACTGGGTCTTGGCGAAGTTCTCGCCTGAAGACCGTCCCATATTCGAAGAGGCCATCGCAAAAGTCCCTGCCCTTGTAGAATGCTACTTCAAGCTAGGCATCGAAAAGTGCATGGAACGCTATAACGGGAAGTAGGGCGACTTCTACGCTGCTCATCGCTAAAACGCTCTTTTTTACATATTTCTAGCGCTTTTGAACTAGGATTTGCGCGTGAAAATTACTATATTCTATGCGCAAAAGAGGTACTTTATGAAACTTTTGCCTGAAGCCTTGACGTTTGATGACGTCCTGCTCGTTCCCGCTGAATCCTCCGTTTTGCCGGCACAGACCGATGTGAGCACTCAGCTCGCCCCGAATATCAAGCTGAACATACCTATTATCAGTGCCGCTATGGATACCGTGACGACGGCTCCGCTCGCTATTTCCCTTGCTTTGCAGGGTGGTCTCGGCATTATCCACAAGAACATGTCCATTGAAGACCAGGCCGAAGAAGTTCGCAAGGTCAAGCGTTGGCAGTCCGGTATTGTTACGAATCCGGTGACGCTCGATGCCGATGAACCGGTGTCCGCCGCTTTTGAACTCCGCGCCCGCAACAAGGTGAGCGGTTTCCCGATTCTTTCGAAGGGTAAGCTTGTGGGTATGCTCACGAGCCGCGACCTGCGCACCGTGAGCGACATGAACGCAAAGATTCGCACCGTGATGACGAAGAATCCGGTGACGGCAAGCCCGAAGGTGAGCCTCGCCAAGGCGAAGGAAATTCTCGCCGAAAAGCGCATTGAAAAGCTCCCGCTGGTGGATGCTTCTGGCGCCTTGAAGGGCCTCATTACCATGACTGACATCTTGAAGCGCGAAAACAACCCGAACGCTAGCCTCGACAAGAACGGCCAGCTGTTGGTGGGTGCCGCTGTCAGCACTTCTGCAAATACTCTTGAACGCGTCGCTGCTCTCGTGGATGCCGGCGTTGACCTGTTGATTATCGATACGGCTCACGGCCACCACATCGGTGTGCGTAACATGGTGAAGACCGTTCGCAAAAAGTATCCGAAGCTCACGATTTGCGCCGGTAACGTTTGCACGCCGGAAGCTGTCGAAGAACTCGCCAAGTGCGGTGCGAACATCGTCAAGGTGGGTATCGGTCCGGGTTCTATTTGCACCACACGTATCGTGGCTGGTGTCGGTTACCCGCAGTTCTCCGCTGTCGTGGAATGCGGCAAGATGGCCCGCAAGGTCGGCGTGAAGATTATCGCCGACGGTGGCCTCAAGTTCTCTGGCGACATCGTGAAGGCCTTGGCCGCCGGCGGTCACGCTGTGATGGTGGGCTCCCTGTTTGCCGGTACCGAAGAAGCTCCGGGCGAAGTGATTCTCGCCGATGGCCGTAGCTACAAGAGCTACCGCGGCATGGGTTCCCTCGGTGCGATGAAGGCCGGTTCTGCCGACCGTTATTTCCAGGGTGGCGTTCAGGAACCGCGCAAGTTTGTTCCCGAAGGCATCGAAGGCCGCGTTCCGTACAAGGGACCGCTCCGTGACACCGTTTACCAGCTGATTGGCGGTATCCATTCTGCTATGGGTTATGCCGGTGCAGCAAACCTCGAAGAACTCTACAAGAAGGCAACGTTCGTCCGTATTACGGGCGCAGGCCTCCGCGAATCTCATCCGCACGATGTGACGATCACGAAGGAAGCCCCGAACTACCGTACGGGAGACTAGTTCCGCTTTCGATGAGCGTTTAGAAAATGCCTCCGGAGAAAATCCGGGGGCATTTTTTGTACATACATTGTCGAAAATAATATATAATTGTGATATGATGAAATTTTGTACTAAATCATTGCTTTTGATTTGTTCTACGCTTGGACTTTTATGTGCATGCTCCGAAAAATCAACTACGGAACCTAATTTTCAAAAGTGTAGCGACACTTCAAAAATCAAGGGATATCAGGCAGATTTTGGTGGCTATAAAGAAGGAAAGACCATCCCGTTTAAGCATTCGGACGGTTATCTGTTTTCGTTCGCGGTTACCGATAGGGACAACTTTATTGACGATGCGTGCCAAAAGCATTTGAATACAACTTTGGAATCGGCGTATCCCATCTATTCCATTTCGCTTTCAGCGGAAACGGCGACCTTCTACTACAATGAAGATGATAAATTGAATCAAACCATAACGGTTAAGTTCGGCCAGTATATCTTTTCGCTCAGGAATCCCGAGAGACTAGAAAAAGAGTTGGCATTGATCATTGCTGATGGCAAGGATTCTCTGGCCTATGTGCGTGATTCGTCGTATATCGAAAAGATGGAGATAAATGGAGTCGCGTATGCCGATGTCGCTGTTGCCAAGGGGCGCAAATACGAACAGCCGTATAAGAACGATTATCAGACAAATACGGTTGAATCAAGTGCCAAGTTGTATTACCAGACGAAAAAGGGCATTTTGAAAATAGAGATGGAAGACGGTAGCTACATTGCAATCAATGAGGAGGACGACTAATGAAAAAGGTTCTTTTCCTTGCTTTTGTGCTGCTCCTTTGGGCCTGTGGCGATGATGAAAGTTCTTCGATGTCCAAAGATGTGCAGATGTTGCTGGATTCCAAGAAGGGCTTCAGCGAAGATTCTGTCATCTATTTGGCAGATACGGTCAACTTTGTCGACAAGATAAATCAGCTTGTCGATTTCGGCACAAAAGACCAACCTGAGATGTACTATGCTGCCAAGGCGCTTACGTCTGGCATTGATGTGCAGCTCTATGTGGATCAGCAATTGAATGATGGTTCCATCGTTGTCCGTTGCAATCCGGCCCTGAATGAAAAAATCATTTTCGACGATCCCGTTTTCCCGGCGACAACAAAGAATGGCAATAAGCTGAGTTTCAAGGATTCCCTCAAAGTGGCTGATTCCACGTATTACGACATTATAGTGTTCAATGCAACAGACAGTTCGTATAACGTGTGCAACATCTCGGCGTTCTATTATGGCGTCCACGACGGCCTTGTCAGAGTCGTGAGTAAGAACGGTGTCACGTTGAATCGCGTTCCGGCGAAAGTCTATGAAGCGGCCGAAGACCGCAGAGCCAAAGAAAAGGCTATCGCTGATTCAATCGCCCAAGCTATTGCGGATTCTGTTGCTCAAGCTGTAGCTGATTCTATTGTCAAGGCGAATACTGTTGATAGCAGCGGTAGCGATGGAGACTCCATTGCTATCCCGCAGGAAGTTATTGATCTTGCAGAATCCGTTGCCGAATGTATCAAGAAGGCGTATTCGGCGGGTTCGCTTTCTGCAATTAAAGATTGCGAAATTTAAGATCGTTTTTTTAGCAGACGAAAAAGACCTGTTCCGAAGAACAGGTCTTTAAATTTTATTACGTCGCAATTACTTGTTCAAGCGCTCCGTTGCGGCGGCGACGCTGAGCAGGTCGGCTTCCATAAACGGCTTGCCGATCCACTGGAGACCCACGGGGAGTCCGCCGGCCATGCCGCACGGCACGCTTACGCCCGGGAGACCGGAAAGGTTCAGGCTCACGGTGTAGATGTCGCTGAGGTAAACGGCCATCGGGTCGGATTCGTTCATGCCGCACTTGAGCGGGAGACCCGGCATGGTGGGGCTTGCGATTACGTCGCAGCTTTCGAATGCCTTGTTGAAGTCGTCGGTAATCAGGCGACGGACCTTCTGGGCCTGCACGTAGTAGGCGTCGTAGAAGCCTGCAGAAAGAACGTAGCTTCCGAGGAGAATGCGACGCTGGACTTCCTTGCCGAAACCTTCGCTGCGGGACTTGGCGTACAGGTCAAAGAGCTTGCGGGCTTCTTTGCTGCGGTAGCCGTAGCGAACGCCGTCGTAGCGGCTAAGGTTCGAGCTTGCTTCGGCGGTTGCGATGATGTAGTAGCTGGACACGGCGTAGCTGATGTGCGGAAGGCTGATTTCCTTGAGGGTAGCGCCTTCGGCTTCGAGTTTCTTCAGCATGCCTTCGATAGCGGCCTTGCATTCGGCATCGAGACCTTCGCCGAAGTATTCCTTCGGGACGCCGATCACCTTGCCCTTGACGCCGGCGTCGAGCTTAGCGGTAAAGTCTTCGGTCGGGCGAGTGCTGGTGGTGTTGTCGTGCGGGTCGATACCGCAGATAGCGCCGAGGAGGGTGGCGGTATCCTTAACGGTTGCACCGAAGGGGCCAATCTGGTCCAGAGAGCTTGCGTAAGCCAAGAGGCCGTAACGGGAAACACGGCCGTAGGTGGGCTTTAAGCCCACAACGCCTGTGCAGGCGGCGGGCTGACGAATGGAACCACCGGTGTCGGAGCCGAGCGCACAGGCGACCGTGCCACTGGCCACGGCTACGGCCGAACCGCCACTGGAGCCACCCGGAACGCGGGACTCGTCGAGGGGGTTCACGACCTTGCCGAAATAAGAAGTTTCGTTGCTGGAACCCATGGCGAATTCGTCCATGTTCGTCTTGCCGACGATCACGGCGCCGGCGGCTTCGAGCTTTTCGATAGCGGTAGCGGTGTAGGGGGCAACAAAGTTTTCAAGAATCTTGGAGGCTGCCGTAGTGCGCGTACCTTCGATGCACATATTGTCCTTCACGGCGACGGGGATACCGTCGAGGGCGCCCAAAGTTTTGCCTTCTGCACGACGCTTGTCGGATTCAGCAGCCTTTTGAAGGGCGCGTTCGTTCAATACGCTAATGTATGCATTTAAATTCTTGGTAGATTCAATCTTTGCGAGGGATTCTTCAGCGAGGGCCACGGCAGTCTTGCTGCCGTTTGCGAGCTTGTCGCTCAATTCTTGGATGGTCTCCATTACTTTCCTCCGGACCATTTCATGATGTAGATGCCGAGGATCATGCCGATAACGCTTACCACGTTCAGCTTGATGCCAACACCAAAGGCAAACCTGACGAGATACAGGTCAAGGATCACCGGTTCGGGCCTGTCGGCAAAACCGATGTTGAGGTTAAAGGACGAAACAAAGAAGTTGTGGACGACGTTGTTGTATCCACCAGCATTCATCAGTTCGCCAAGCTGACCGAACAGCACACCGAGGCATTCGCCAAGGATACCGCCGATGATCAGGCCAAGTACGATAAAAACCAATAAACGGCCAAAAGTATTATTTCGATTCATGGCTGGTAATATAGAAAAATAGAAGACAGCGGGATGCGTATAATGTGTGATGTGTAATGTGTGATGTAGAATGAAAAATTTAATTTTACATTTCTGTATGCTTAATTACTCATCTCGCATTACTCATTCCACATCTACTTGATGCTCCAGTCGATGGGTTCAAGTCCTTTGCTTTTTAAATATTCGTTTGCCTTGCTGAAATGCTTGCAACCGAAGAACCCGCGGTAAGCCGAAAGAGGGCTCGGGTGCGGGGCGGTTAAAATCAGATGGCCGCGGTTCTTGGCGACGAGTTCCTGCTTTTTGATGGCGAAGCTACCCCAAAGTAAAAATACCAGGTTCTCGCGAGTTTCGGACAGGCGCTTGATGATCGTGTCGGTGAATTGCTGCCAGCCGATTCCGGCATGGCTTGCTGCCATGTGGGCGCGAACCGTGAGCGAAGCGTTCAGTAGAAGGATTCCCTGGTGAGCCCAGCTTTCGAGGTTCCCGTGCGGGGGCGGATTGATCCCCAGGTCGTCGTGCAGTTCCTGGAAAATGTTGATGAGCGAGGGCGGCGGTTGGATTCCCATAGGTACAGAGAAGCAAAGTCCGTGAGCTTGGCCTGGGTTGTGGTAGGGGTCTTGGCCGATGATGACCGCCTTGACCTTGTCGACCGGGCAAAAATCGAGTGCTGCAAAAATTTGGGATCCCGGCGGGTAAACCACGTGGTGTTCTGCCTTTTCTTGCATGAGTTTTTCTTTAATTTGTTTGAAATAGGGCTGCTCAAATTGGTCTGCGAGCAGGTTCAGCCAGGATTCTTCGAGTTTGACGGACATAATGAAGTAGACAGTAGGAAGTAGACGGTTAGAAGTGGTTTAAAAATTTGGAGCGAGTGTATACGAGTGTGCTCATGGCTCGGTTCTCCTTGCAAGTATAGCAACCTTCTCACCATAAGCGCGGGTGTAGAATAATATAGCGGATTCCTTGCCCTTGGGCTTTAAACGCTTGATTTCGGCATCGGGGTCGAGTTTTACGCCGCGGAGCTTGAGCGTGATTTTACCGATGTTGTGCTCTTTAAGCATGGCGCGGACGACACCCGTTGCAATTTCTGTGTGGGCGAGTACTTCGTAGCAGGCAAACCCGGGGACCGGTAGCGACGCGGCGCTTGCAACGTAGGCGATTCCTTCTGAAATCAGGTGCGCGCTTGGGTCGCAGGTGAGAACTGCCTGGTTAAAGAGATGGCTTCGAATGAGAACCGGCGCCGGCTCCGAAATGTACTGGCTGATGTCGCCGAGGGGCAAATCGCTTTTGCTTGTGGCGGTGCGGTAAGTACGGTCTTTGCCTTCGAGGGAATCATTTTTGTCAAGTTTTTCTTGAAGGTCGTCGTCCAGCGTTTCGTCGGCGCGGTTGCGGGGCCGGCTCCATTCAGCAAGGAGTTTGCCCGATTTGTCCACGATAACGGCGCGTACGGCGTCTGGATTCTTGGCGAGAGCGCCGAACAGCACTAGGCATTCGCGGCAGTCGCTGTGGCCGCCTATATATATAATCTCGGTGCCGTCGGGGATTTCGGCCGGCGGGTATCCGGGCGGGAGCTTGGCCATGCCGCCCTTGTAATGTTTGCTGATTTCAACGACTTCTTCGAGCGTGGGGGTCAGATTGCGCAAGTCACGCTGGTTTTCGCCTTCGATGGCGCGACGGGCTGGGTCGATGGTGAAGTAGTCGGCCCCGTTTTCGACCGAGCGTACGTCGCAGCACTGGGTGCCTACGGTCTTGCCGAGTGCCTGCATGTTGTAGCGGTACATGGAAAGGCGGTCTTCGTCGAGGTCGAAGCCGGTAACCTTAAGGGTTTCGGGCAAGAAGAGGCTATCGCCGCCCATGCCGCAGCAGAGGTCGTTAACGGAGCCTTCGCTTGGCCAAAGGTTTGCCTTCCAGCGGCCGATATCTTTCGCGGTACTTTGTTCCAGGGCAAGCTTGTCACATAGCAAGAATGCGTTTTTTTGTTTGGCGTCGCCGAAAAATTTTTCGCGGAACTTGGGAACAAGTGCCATGTAGTCCATAATGGCGGCTCGCTCTTCGTTGCTGAAACCATCTTTATTCAGGTAGGTGGAAACTTGCAACGCATCTAGCCGCTTGGAAAAGGCTTCTTCGATAAAGCCTTGGATCTTGGTAGAGGTGAGCAGGTCCCAGAAATTCATGTTTGCAAAGATACCTTTTTTGAATTTAATTATATTACAAGGCATGAATAATTCCCTTGATTTTATCGGCGATGTTCACGGGCACTGCGATGAACTCCGCGCCTTGCTGCAAAAGCTGGGCTATGTGGAGTCCGAAGGTGCGTTCCGGTATCCGGGCGGTGAACGGTCGGTAGTATTCTTGGGCGATTACGTAGACCGCGGCCCCAAGGTACGCGAAACGTTGAACTTGGTGCGTGCCATGCGCGATGCCGGGTCGGCGATTGCGTTAATGGGCAACCACGAATTCAATATGCTTTCGTTCTGGCAAAAGAATGGCGCTGGTGGTGGGCATTTTCTGCACCGCTTTAAAGACGGCTTTTTACGCGAACACAGCTTTAACAAGATTGCAATCCATTCGCGGACGGTGACCTCTTTTGTGGGGCGTAAGCAGGAATTCTTGGATGCGCTTGATTTCGTGAAAACGCTGCCGATTTATTTGGAAACAGAATCTTTCAGGGCGCAACATGCCTGTTTTGACGTCAATGCCGTTGCGGCGTTAAGGCGCGAAGGCATTACCTGCTTTGCCGACTGCAATTTTGATGAACTCATTGCCCGCGCCAATGACGAAGATTTTGAATATGAAGACAGCCTTTTTGTGCCCATGAGTACGCTTTTGAAGGGCCCCGAAATGCCCTTGCCCGTAGGCGAATACTTTACCGATGCCGAAGGGGTACGCCGGGTCAAGACTCGTATTGCCTGGTGGGTGAACCCGGCAAAGGCAAGCTTCGGCGAGCTGAGTTTCCAGCCCGGAGTTTCGATGGATGTGCAGGCGGAAGTCTTGCCGCAAGTACGTCAGCGGAATTTTTACGGCGAAAGCGAACGCCCCGTATTCTTCGGACATTATTGGTTGACGGGATTCCCGAAATTGATTCGTGACAATGTGTGCTGTCTCGATTTTAGTGTAGCCGGATACCGCGGAAATGGTCGATTGGTGGCCTATCGCTTTGACGGCGAACAGAAACTGGATGAAAGTAAGTTCGTATGGGTAGAAGCCTCGTCGTTATAAAGAAATTGGCATCCTTGAAGTTTACGGCCGTGCTGTTGGTGGCGTTTTTGCTGCTGACTTTTTGGGGCGTATTGGCGCAGGCCCATGCCGAGTCTGCCGGACTTCCGGCATCTTTCGCGGTGGATCGCTTTTTTGGTAGCTATTTCATTTGGATTTTAGGTGTCATTCCGCTGCCGGCATTTAAAGGCCTTGTGGTATTGTCTGCCGTGAATGTCCTCGCGTCGCTCTTGTTCCGCATGCCTCGCGGACTGAAGAATGTGGGACTGTGGATAATGCATGTCGCGCTGCTGGTTTTGCTTGTTGGCGGAATTGCCGAAAGTGAAATCAAGCGGGAATACAACGGGTATCGAGATGTGTCTATTTCCAACGCGACGGTTTCTTTTTTCGCCGTCGATGACAGCTTGAGAGTGACTCCGGTCGAGGTAAATGAAAAAAAATATGCTTACTCGGTTCATTATCATGGCAGGGTAGACGATGTAATGGGAACGTCGGTGGATTTGTACAAGGCAACCTACGACCCCTTGCGTTTTGTGCCTTATGCGTTTATGGCGTTGTTCCTTTTAGGGGCGCTTGTTCATTATGCGATAAAGGTCCGTTGTAAGCAGACGTCAAAAAAGCAAGAAGTGCTTAAGGCTTTGTCCTTTGTGGCCATTCTTGCGGCTTTCCCCATGGACGCTCATGCTTCAGAGCGCCCGGTCCCGATTTGGGAGGCTCTGCATTCGGATACTCCGATTTTGGTTGAAAACGCGGTGCGTCCCTTTGATTCTTTTGCGCGAGGCTTTCTTGACGACTTGAGCGGCCGTGTGACCTATAAGAAACATACGGCGGCAAATGTGGTTCGCCATATTCTTGTCACACCCGGAACGGCCAGAAATTATGATTTGTTCAAGGTACTCCGTAGCGATGTGTCCGTGATTCTTCGCTTGCCGCATCAAAAGCGTTACGTGAGCTATGCGGAGCTGGCCTCGTTGAAAGATATCCTCAAACTTTATGCGACGCGCAACGATGACTTGCCGGCGACTGCTGAAATGCGGCGTCTTTATTCAAATGTACTTCTGTATGAATCGGTTGCGGATCGTACAGCGTTTTCGATTATCGCTAAGCATTCCCTGACGCATTCCAATGTATACCCTCGCCGGTTAAAGGCTGAAGTTTTGTACCACTGGCTGAATCTTGCCTTATTTGCCTTTGTGGGCGCTTTGCTGGCATGTATTCTTTCTTCGCTGAATGTGGTATTCCGTTCTTTAAAGCTAGATGCTGTAGCCAATATAGTGTGTATCGTTACAGCAGTCGTTTTGACGGCGTTGTTTACGATGCGCGCTTATGTTGCTGCCCGTCCTCCAATGTCTAGTTTGTACGAAATTGTGATGCTGGTGGCGTTGATGCTGATGGTTTTTGAATCGGGAGCGTTTATTTTCTGTAAGCGTCGCACTTATACCTTGATGATTCCCGTGACGTTTATGGCTGCAGCTCTTTTGTTCTTTGCCAAGTTCGTGCTGGAGCCGGGCGATACATTCCAACCGATTCCGAATGTGTTGAACTCTTCGGTGTTCCTGACGGTTCATGTGTTTGCGATTGCGCTTGGCTTTGCATCGATGATTTTGTCGGGGGTGGTTGCCCATTTGGTGCTTTACCGAAAAGCAAAGCAGACCCCTATTTTTTCGCTGATGTATGGAACGCTCATTTTCGGCATGGTGTTTACGGTTCTTGGAACGCTTCTCGGTGGCGTGTGGGCCGATTTTGCGTGGGGCCGTTTCTGGGGTTTTGACCCGAAGGAATGCGGTGCGCTATTTGTGATTCTCTGGGCGCTACTTTCAATCCATTTGTGGGCGGGTAAGATTATTTCGCCGCGGGTGTTTGCATTGTTGAATGCGCTCAACGTGATTGTCACGTTCCTCTGTTGGTTCGGGGTGAATTTGCTTGGTGTGGGCTTGCATAGTTATGGATTCCAGAATGGGTCGGCGATTTGGCTCGCTGTGTTTGTGGTGGTTGATTCGATGGTAATTGCGTATCTCGGCTTACGAAAATCCTAATCGCTCATCATTCTGCCTACTGCCCACAGTCTACTGTCTACTTCCTACTTCCTACTTCCTACTGTCTACTTCTTTTTTCTATCTTTTACCCATGCTTCAATGGGATACTCTGCTTTCTGCGACGCGTTACGGGCACCCTGCCGATTTGGACCCGAACCGTTCTGACTTTCACCGCGATTACGACCGCATTGTTTTTTCGACGGCTTTTAGGCGTCTTGGCCGCAAGACCCAGGTGCACCCGTTCTCGGTGAATGACCATGTGCATAGCCGTTTGACTCACAGCATCGAAGTATCGAGCGTGGGCAGAAGCCTTGCCATTACGGTGTATCACCTGATTAAAAAGTATCTGCCCAAGTACATCAACGAATACCACTTCGGAACGATTGTTCAGTCGGCATGCTTGGCCCACGATATTGGCAACCCGCCTTTTGGCCACGCCGGTGAAGCCGCCATTCGCGAATGGTTCCGCAAAAACCGCAATTCTGCCCCAATGCGCGACCTGAATGATACCGAAATGGCTGATTTCGAAAACTTTGATGGCAATGCTCAAGGCCATCGCATTTTGAGCAAGTTGGAATATCACTTTTTGGATGGTGGTATGCGCTTGACTTATGCAACACTCGGTGCCATGATCAAGTATCCGCAGCTTGCCAAGTTCGGTTCGCCTACAAGTTTGTTCGCGACAGAGGCTGACCTTTACCGCGTTACCGCTTACACGCTTGGCATTCCCGAAGTGGAAACGGGCAAGTGGGTGCGCCATCCGCTGGTATACCTGATGGAAGCCGCCGACGATATTTGCTACAGCATTTTGGATGTGGAAGATGCCATTGAACTTGGCATTTTGAGCTACGGCGATGTACGCGGCATGTTCAGCTACTTGTGCGGACCAGATGTAGACATTGACCGCGAATACCGCGAAAATGGTCAGAACTTCCGCGATTTTCTGAGCAGCGTGCGCGGGCTTGCCATTCAGAATCTGATTGACGATGTGGCCGTGACTTTCGTGAATAACTACGAAGCGATCATGAGCGGCGAACGCGTCAAGCACTTGACGAATTTGTCCCGTTCCGACGTAATGGAAGGTATCCGCATTGCAAAGCGCTTGGGCGTGGAACGCATTTACCCGGACCGCCGCAAGACGGAGCTTGAAGTGGGTAGCTATACGACGCTTGCAACGGTGCTCGATGCCTTTATTAACGGCGTTTACGATTTTCGCTTGAACGGCAACAATTCCTACCGCGCCGACCGCATTGTACGACTCATCGGTCAAGCGAAAATTGGCCAGAGTGTGACCGTTGCCGAAGCGTACCACCAGGTGCTCGACTTCGTGAGCGGCATGACAGATAACTACGCAACGTATCTGGCGCGTCAGATTGGCGGCCTTGCCATGGGTTACTAGTTCCCTATGGTTTGGCTGTTCGACTACGACTTGACCTTATACGGAGCCGAAGAACGGTGCGTGCTGAATTCCCTGGACCACCGCATTTCACTGTTTGTGCAGAAAACGGTCGGCTGCGATTTTGAAATGGCCCATAAGGTGCGTACCGATTACCTGGAACGGTTCGGAACGACGCTTGCTGGGCTGATGGCGATGCACGGTACCGATCCCGACGAATTTTTCGACTTCATCCATGAGCCGGAATACTTGATTTACCCCAAGAAGGCTCCTGAAAAACTGGCCCTGTTGAAAAGCCTGGAGGGTCCGCATTTTGTATTTACCAATGGCCGCCACGACTGGAGTGAGGCGGGCATGTCGCACATGGGGATTGATTCGGCGATTGACGGCGTGTTTGACTTGAAGTTACTCGGCTGGGAAGGAAAACCCCACGAAAGTGCTTACGACAAAATGGAAAGGTGGCTTGCGCAAAAGCTCCCTACCATGGGGTTAGAAATGCCCGAGAACAAACGCGACATTGTGTTGCTGGATGATGGTCTTCGCAACCTGGAACCTGCGCACCGCCGCGGCTGGACTACGGTTTTCGTGAATCCGACCACCGATAGCGCTCCCTATGTGGATTACCATATTCCGCATCTAATGAATCTACGCGATATTGTTCCCACTTTAATAAAAATGTGAAATGTGTAATGTGAAATGATAAATCCCACATTTCTCATCTCACATTTCTCATTCCACACTATTATCTACGAACTCATTTTTGTATTTTATTTCCCGTATGAAAAAGATTTCTCTGTTTGCCTTGATTTGCCTTTTGGCGGTATCCTTTGCGCTGGCTATGCCTGAGCCGGCAAAGCGTAACGGTTTTACCAATATGAACGTTACGACGGAGTATTCTGAGCTTTTGAAAGAAAAGAATGCCCGCAACGATTCTTTGTTGCCGGCCCTCGATGGCGACAAGGCCTTTGCCGAAGTGTTGCGCTTGAATCCGAATTTCTGGAGCTTGGGTGGAGCCTTGGACAAAGAAGAATCGGTGGTGACCAAGCTCAATGCGAAAGTGATATTTATTGACGGTATTCGCGAAGATCCCTTCTGCGAAATCGACAAGAACGCGGGCAGCACCGCGGGCGAATGGAATGTGCGGATTGGCGTGGACTTCGTGTCTGGCGGTTCCAATACGGTGCACATTCACGTGCAGCAGTGCCTGGACTACGTGCGCGATCAGTTGGGTTACGCCATCAAGAAGGGCGACAAGGTTGTCTTTGTTCCGCCCAAGAAGGTACTCGATAAAATCAAGGAAAGTGAAATTCCCGATGCTATTGATATTGACATGCAGCAGACGCTCTTGAAGGCGCACGAAGACGTGAACCTGACGGGTAAATGCCCCAACAATATTGAAGCGTACATCATTTTGATGGATGTCTACAAGCAGGTCAAGAATCAGAAAATGGATTTTGTGGTCATTAACGACCAGCTGAATAAAAAGCGCAATGGTGCTGGCCGCGTACAGAGCTGCGCCTTTAGCCGCGAATGGAACAAACGTTACCACGAAAGTGCAAGCTTTGAATGTGACATCGATAACGACCGTTGCACCTACCGCCAAGAAAACGACGGCAATTCCGAATGGTCCATCAACTACGACCAGGACCGCTTCGAATATATCAATAAAAAGTTCCTGTTCTTCAACAGGAATCCGAAAAGCATTCACAAGGGCGGCACCATGCTCGACCTTCGCCTGCTGCGCCTTTCGACGAATTTGTGGCTGGAAGCCTACCTGAACATGAAGGGTGACCCGGTGACGCTAGGCCTGATTATTGTGCCTGGCAACGGCAAATCGATCGAAGATTACGACGATGGCGCCGCAGACGAAGAAGACGGCACCATGTTCGAATAGGGGCTTTTTCTGCGTTTTTTTTCGACATTTGGCTCCAATGAGGCTGATTTTTGAATAATCTAGTCAATTGGAGTTGCCGAAACGATTAATAATTATATATTTAGAACGTATAGAATTTATAAGGAGTTCCTATGAACAAGTTTATCAAGGCTTCTCTTGTTGCAGCTATGCTTGCAGCCCCGATTATGGCCGACGAAGAATTCGGCGGTATCGGTGTGACGATTTACCAGATTCGTGATGGCGTGAAGGTGGCCGAAGTGATTCCGGGTACCCCCGCTGCCGAAACCAAGCTCCAGGCGGGCGACGTGATTACCGCTGTTGACGGTGTGAGCCTCAAGGGTAACGATATCGAAGCTTCTAAGTCGATGCTCCGCGGTACGGTGAATAAACCGCTCGAAATTACCTACGTGAGCGAAGGCGAAACTTATACCGCAACCATCCGTCGTGCCCAGATTACCGTGAAGGATCTGGAAAGCGCCAAGGTGGAATCCTGGTACAACAAGGCTGAATTCAACGCTCAGGAACTTGAAACCTACGCGAGTGCAACCGAAAGCAACAACAAGCAGCTGGTTGCTGTGCTCCAACAGGGCTCGCTGGTTGCTTCTGACGCCAAGGTGCGCGCAACGAACCTGAACGGCATTTATGTGGAACGCGTAAATGAATTTGCTCCGGCTCCCAAGGTGAATGGCAACGTGAAGCCAGCTTCCGCCTTGCTCAAGGGCTTTAGCCGCAAGGCCATTAGCTTTGACCTCAAGTCAGCCGGTACTGCAATCGTCACGATTTTGAATTCTGACGGTGCCGAAGTGGCAACCCTCCGTGCCGACAACGCTCAGCCGGGCTTTAACACGCTTCGCTGGAATGGCGAAAACGTTCCGAGCGGCCGTTATCTTGTTCGTATTGACCACAACGGTTCTGTGTCCGGCAAGAACGCCGTGCTGAAGTAATCGCGATTCTTTCGACGAAACTCTTTGAAAATCCTCCGTTTTCTGACGGGGGATTTTTCTAAATTATCGCCAACGTGATTTTATCTAGAACCCATCGTATTCTGTGGGCTTTTTTGGCATTATGGATTTTTGCCATCGCCACTCCGGCCGCCTTCGGCCAGGAGATGACTCGCTTTGAACTCGAAGAGCGTGTTCAGGAAGAAGAGGATACGACAGAGGTCGACTGGATGAACGACACGACCGGTGTAGATACCATTGAATACCGCGCCGTGGACTTGGTTTACGATGTCGATAAATCGACCTTTAACCTGAATAACAGTGCCCAGCTCAAGTATCGTTCGGCAACTCTGGATGCCGATACGATTTTGTTTGATCAGGAAAACAGCATCCTGGCGGCGACGGGCGATCCGGTGCTGCGCGAAACCAAGAATCCATCGCTTTCGGGTATGCGGCTCAAGTACAACATGAAAAGTCGTATCGGTGAAATCTATTACGCAACGACATATCAAGATAACCAGCAACTGAACGGCATGGAAGTCCGAAGGCTCCCTGACCAACGAATTCAGATTGCGCGTGGCGACTTCAGTACTTGTAACGATTCCACTCACCAGCACTTCTATTTCTACGGACGGCGCATGGTGGTAAAGCCCAAGGAGACGATTACCGCGCGCCCCGTGGTACTGAACATTGCCGATGTGCCGGTGGCAGTGCTCCCGATGATTGTTGCCCCCTTGAAGAGTGGACGTAAGTCGGGCCTTTTGACTCCGAAGTTCGGCGGTGACCAGAAACAGGGTTACTACATGAGTAATCTCGGTTTCTATTACGCGGCAAACGATTATTGGGATGCAACGGTCAAGGGCGACATTATCGAAGGTGACGAGGCTAGGTTCGAACGCTCGACTCTGACGGGCGAAGTGCGATACAAGAAACGTTACGTGCTCGACGGAAACGTGTCTTATACGTCGTACCTCGAAGAATTCGATATGGCGAACAGCGGCTACGATATTCGCTTTACGCACAACCAGAACTTGACTCCCGACGGCAAGCAGACTTTGAGCGGTTCGGGCTCGTTCGTCAGTAGCCAGAGCATTCGTAAGGATAAAGCTCTCGATGCAGAAACGATCTTGAACCAGCAAGCAAATGCGCAGTTGACTTACTCGGGCCGCTTCGGAACGAACAAGAGCCTTACCGTGAAGGCCCGCCAGAACCACAACTTGGTGACGGACATGATGGAGCGCGAAATTCCGGATATCCAGTACCGCATGAGTGGCCAGCTCTTTACCTTTGAACTCGATGAAGACGAGGAAGCGTACGAAGACGGTTCGTTCATAAGCTATCTTGAAAAGTTCAACTACAACTTTAACAACCGCTTCAACTATTACACCAAGCGTGCGCGCGATACGGTCAATGCCGTAGACACGACCGCAGAATATGTGGGCTATACGGGTACGTATTCCATGGATTACTCGGGCACGCTGTTTGATGTCATCAACATCACGCCGCGCGCGACCTTTACGGGCTACTGGACTGGAACGGGTTGGATTAATCCCGAAGATTCCCTGAAGTACCGCAAGCGCTACATGAGCCTTGATCCCGAACATGATGAATATGGTCAGGTGGCCTACAACCACAATTACAGCATTACGGCCGATACGAAACTTTACGGTATCTGGGTTCCCGAGATTGGTCGCTTTACAGGCGCAAGGCATGTGCTATCGCCGAGTGTGTCGTATACGTATGCACCGGAAATTGATACAGTGAAAAAGTTCGCTCCGCATCCGCTATTGGGCCAGACTCCGTACCAGATTGAACAGAAGACTGTTGGTTTTGGACTCAACAACGACTTTGATATCAAGTACCTGAAGGTGGTGGGCCATGCGGCCGATACCACGAAGGGCGATACGGCAAAGGCGGTGGAAGACCAGTACGGCACACGTCGCTTGCTTACGACTCGCCACAGCGTTTCGTATAACTTTGCCGCCGATTCGCTGCAGTTCTCGGACATTACTTCTTCGTTCGGTTTCCAGATTTTGCCGGATTACCTGTTCACGATCAATACCCGCCATAGCGTGTACCACAAGTTTACCGAAGACCCGAACAAGGTGCAGATGCCGGAACTCATTTACTGGGGTTACGATTTTTCGAAGCGCTTTAGCTGGAGCGGTGAATTCAATGGCGGTTTGCCGTCGCAGCTGGGCAAGTATGAAATGCTCAAGTGGACCTTTGGCTTTGACTATAGCTACAGCTTTAGCAGCACTCGCGTGGCGCGCGATTTGTTTCAGGACCGCGTGACGCATTCAACCGGCATTAGTGCAAGTCTGCAACCCACCAAGAACTGGGAAATGACTTACAGCACCCGTTATAACTATAACGAAGGACGATTTGTGACGCATAGCTTTACATTTAACCGCGTGTTGCACTGCTGGCAGCTTGACTTTAGCTGGACTCCTACAGGGCCTGCCGCGGGCTGGAGCTTCTCGATTTACGTGAGAGATTTGCCGGATATCAAGCTCAATGCGGGTAGTACGGAGACGAATTAGCGATGAGGGCGCACCTGCGGTGCTTTGAGCAGTGAGGTCGGTCGCAGAAAGCTCCCTCTGAGTAAAAAAGGATGCTATGATGGGAAAAACGAAAGTGATTTTAGCGAGTGGGTCGCCGAGGCGCAAAGAAATTCTGCAGCTAATCGGTGTGAATTTTGAAGTAGTGGTTTCGAACGAAGAAGAAAAGCCGACGTCGACGAATCCGCTGGATTTTCCGAAAGAAAATGCCTCCATAAAGGCGCTTGCCGTTTCGCGCAAGATGCCTTCCGAAATCGTGCTTGGCTTTGACACGTTGGTGTTCCTGGACGGTAAGCCTTTGGGCAAACCCCATTCCGAGGCGGAAGCTTTGGAAATGCTTACAAAGCTGAATGGCAGATCGCACAAAGTAATAACCGGCGTGGCCATTGCCCATGGCGGACAAATTATTAAAGCGGAATGCGAGGAAACAGAGGTTGTTTTTAGAAACTGCTCCAAACAAGAGCTCGAAAAATATGTAAATTCTAGGGACCCGATGGATAAGGCTGGTGCTTATGGGATTCAGACCGGTGGCGCAAGGCTTATCAAGGAAATCCGGGGGTGCTACTACAACGTGGTGGGTTTGCCTGTAGCACGGATGCTCGAGATGTTGGTCGATATGAAGGTAGAGGTATAATGTCTATTCCAGCAGAAGAAATGCGACCCGAAGAGAAAGTGGGTCAGTATATTGCAAGAGTTCGTGAAAGCCGCAAGATGACGGTGGAGGAACTTGCTGATTCAATTAAGCTTGGAGTCTCTTATATTAAGGCGATTGAAGCTGGCGAGTGGAGAACGTTCCCGGTGGCCGCTTACGTGCGTGGTTATTTACGTTCTATTTCTCATGTTTTGAATTTGAATGCCGACCAGGTACTCAAGGCCTACAATGCCGAAAGCGGTGCTCCGGTCGAAACGGATTTTAATGATGTGTCGGCTGGCCGCAAGCTTGCTCCCCTCAAAGAGGGCGAAATCAAGAAAAAGAGTATGGCTGTTCCCGTGGTGCTTGTACTTCTCGTACTGGCATTCCTAGTCGCTTCCCATTTCTTGGATTTGGAATCCCTGGCCCAGCAGTCTAGCGAACAGCAGCCCGCTGAAAAGCTCCCGGTGGCAGTCGAAGATTCCATGACCCAGGAAATTCCGGATGGTGCCGAGGCTGTCCCGGCTGATTCCATGGCTGCTGATTCTGTCGCTAAGGATTCTGCAAAGCTGGCCGCTGCCAATACGACGGTGAGCCAGGCTGTGGTGGATTCTGCCATCAAGAAATCGGACCTGCCGGCATCTGCAACAATTTTCATTTCGTCTGACTCCAAGAAGGATACTGCAAAGGCTGCTGTTCCGACTTCTCCCAAGACCAGCAAGACGAACTTCGTGTTGATTGGTTCTGGCGAATCTCTTTCTTGGGTGGGCCTCAAGCGTCGCGAAGATGCGGATTCCTTCTTGAAGGAAGCAAATATTTCTAGGGCCGGTGTTCGCATGGTTTACAACACGAATGATACTTTGTGCGTAACCATCGGCGATCCGACGGCTATCGCCAAGATGCTTTTGAACGGTGTCGAAACTCCGCTTCCTGAAATGAAGTTTGGCCGCGTGACGCGTTTCCGCGTGTATGGTGGCGTGATTGTTAAAAAGTAGAGGACTATGATGCGTAGCACGTCTCTCACACGAAAGACCGGCGAAACAGATATCGCCTTGTCGCTCAACTTGGATGATTCCACTCCGGGTTCTATCAATTCCGGAAACGGCTTCTTGGATCACATGCTTAATTTGTTCCAAATCCATGGTGGAATCCATCTGGATTTGACTTGCAATGGTGATGTCCATGTCGATATGCACCATAGCATGGAAGACATTGCGATTGTGCTTGGTCAGGCCTTGGTGGAATGCCTTGGCGACAAGAAGGGAATCGAACGCTATGGATTCTACTTTGTCCCGATGGACGAGGCTTTGAGCCGCGTGTGCATTGACTTTAGCAACCGCATTGGTTTTGTGTGGAACGTGAAGCTCCCGGCTGCCATGGCTGGCGGTATCGAAGCTAGCATGTTCGAACACTTCTTCAAGAGTCTGTGCGAAAATGCCCGCATGAACCTGCATGTGGAACTGTTCTACGGCAACGACAACCATCATTGCCTGGAGTCGATCTTCAAGGCTTTTGCCCGCGCTGTGGCGATGGCGATTGCCCCGAGCAGGAATGTGAAAGGCATCCCCAGCAGCAAGGGCGTGTTGTAATTCGGAATTGGAAACTGGTGCGTAACTTTTATTTTTCCCGAATTCCGAACTCTGAAATCTGAATTTATAATCTAGGTACTCGGACTTTATCGCCGGCGTTTAAGTGCTCTAGCATGACGCCGGCGTTTACTGATTGTAGAGCCGAGAGAACATAGAAACGGGGGAGCCCCTGGACTCCGGCGCCGTAGGTACGCTTTAACAGCTTGAACAGGTCGTCGCCTTCGTTTGCGGTGACGGTCTTGTACAGGCTTGCGTTAGAGGGGTCGGACTGCAACTTGGAAAGTGCCGTGGCGAATTTGTCGGCAAACGCTTCGGCGGAATTGTCGGCCTTGGGGGTGTTTGCCTGTTTTGCCCCCGCGGACTTGCCTGCGTGGTTCGCCTTCGCGGAAGCCTCTTTTTTGCCGGTGACCGACCCCGGCAGTTTGAAGACGGGCGCCTCGAAAACGTTCATGTTGATGTTCGCTTCGGTTTCGGCGTTCTTCTTGATAGGCTCCAGGGCGAGAATAGAATCTAGTCCTGCAACGTAGGCGCTGTCGGGCCACTCGGTAAGGGGCATTTTTTGGTCGGTTACGATGATTTTTGCCACGGGAGGTTCGTTCCCGCAGGCCATAAAAAGCGAAGGGATAATTGTAAAAAATGCCACAGAAATTCTATTCATGTTCCCAAAAATACTATTTCCCTTGCCAAAATGGCGAAATTCTTCTAAATTTAGGCTCTCAAAATCTAACTACTTCATAGGAAGTTTAAAAATGAAAGAAGGTATCCACCCTAACTATCAACCGGTCGTGTTCGTCGATGCGAATACGGGTAAAGAATACATCACCCGCTCCACGAAGTCTTCCGCCGAAAAGAAGACTATCGATGGTGTTGAATATAGCGTAATTTCCTTGGAAATTACGGCTGATACCCATCCGTTCTGGACGGGCAAGCAGCATCGCGTGGATACGGCTGGCCGTATCGACCGCTTCAACAAGCGTTTCGCTGGCAACATCACTGGTGCAAAGCGTAAGACCCGCAAGGCTGCTCCTGCCAAGGCTGAAGACGCCGAATAATTACAGATAAATGAATGGCTCCCTGCGTAAGGGGGCCCTTTTATTAAAAAAAGGATTCAAATGAAAAAGCAACTCTTTATTGGTGCAGCCGCTCTCGTGGCTATGGCTATGACCGGTTGCCAGAAGACTGGCACTATCGAAGGTGTCGTCCTCGATCCGTTTACTGGCAAGGCTATTGAAATGCCGACCGTTTGGATGGATTCAACCATCTTCGGTACGCAGAACCCGAAGTACCCCTACAAGGGCGACCTTCAGCAGGGTAAGTTCAAGTTTGAAAAGGTTCCCGTTGGCGAATACCTGATCAAGGCCCGTCGTTCCAAGTACATTCTCGGCCAGCAGAAGATTGCTACCGACGAAAAGAACCCGAACCTCTCTGTGACTCTGTACGAATACAGCGACCAGATCAAGCCGGGTCTCTACAAGAGCGGTACGACCGAAGGTCCTGAAAAGATTGATAACCAGTGGGTTGTCTATTCTACAAGCTGCAGCGAATCCGTTGCCGGTTATCGTTTGACCATGCCGATTGCTACCGATGCCGCCAAGGTTCCGGGCAAGAAGGCTGACAAGAAGAAAAAGAAGAAGGCCGATAAGGGCGCAGCCAAGGTTTCTAGCCTCCCGGCTCCGTTGGCCGTGGACGCTGCACTCAACGTGTTCTACGTGAATGCAAGCTCCGTGACCTCTCCGCTGGTTGCGACCACCTACCCGGCTGTGGAAGGCAAGGTGGCTGACCATTCCGACTGCCAGGGCTTCGGCGCCGATGAAAAGACCGGTCTCTTTGTAGACAAGTCCAAGGGCACGACTCTGAACGTGGAATACAAGGCCGAAAACCTGTTCCAGGTGACTGGCACTCTTCCGTCTGGCAAGCAGATTCTTCAGCTCGCCCAGGATGGCAAGACCCTGCAGACCTACTACTTCCAGGTCAAGTAATTTTACGGCATAGGGCTTAGCCCTGTCTGTTGAATTTAGCGAAAGGCTCCGCTTTGACGGGGCCTTTTGCTGTATTGTGGGGCTGTTTTTTGCCGCGCAAGGCCTAGTGTAAAGAATTCGTTTGTTGATTTTTCGGGGTGTTTTGTATAGATTAGGGGCATGGGAATTCGAATGGGAAAATTTGGTCTAGTCTCTTTTGCGACGCTATTTGCACTTGTCGTGAATGGTTGCGATAACGGATCTAACAATGCTGCGGAATATGACTACGAAGTCATAGATAATGAACGCGATTCATCTGTGGTAACTGTCCGCGATACGATTTATGATACCATTCAAATGCCACCGCCTGAGGTCTTAGTTTATCCGCCCCAAGGCGGGGATACGCTTGCTTACCTGAGTTCTTCTACAGCGGATACTCCGGAATCGTCGGCGCTTGAAGTCAATCCGGGTGCTTCTTCAGGAATGGAATCATCACATTCCTCGGCTGTGGAACCGCCAAAATCGTCTTCGTCGAGAATTGTTCCCGATATGTCTTCGGATTCGAGGCCGCCGCGTTCTTCGTCTTCCAAGATGGAACCTCTGCCGGAATCTTCTTCTAGAATGGTGCCGCCCTCTTCTTCGAGCAAGGGGCCTGCGCTTGACTTTAGCTTCTATAACGGTGCGGACATTTCGACGGTGCAGGAATACGAGCGCTGGGGTGCCAAATTCTACGATGTCGACGGCTCCGAAAAAGACATCTTTACGCTCCTGAAAGACCACGGATTCAATGCGATTCGCTTGAAGACTTTTGTGAGTCCGAAGGCGCAGTACGGTTATGCGGCGTCGGGCTGCGATCATGATGCCGAAAGTTATGCCGACAAGGACCACATTATCGCTTACGCCCAAAAGATCAAGGCGGCGGGCATGGCGTTCTTGCTCGACATTCATTACAGCGACAACTGGGCCGATCCAGGCAAGCAGATTATTCCCTCTCGCTGGCGCAACGTGAAAAGTTCCGATGCCATGGCCGATTCGGTGTACAACTATACATACGACTTGTTGAATTCCTTAAAGCAGGTGAATGCGACTCCCGAGATGGTGCAAGTCGGAAACGAGACGACTCCCGGAATACTAATTCATGTGCCGAATAGCAAGACGGATTGCTGGGGCAATGGGGTAGACAAGGCATCTACTGCAATCAATGGTGATATGGGTACAAGTGCCGGCAAGGCCAATGCGGGCAAGTACTTTAAGGCGGGCATTCGCGCCGTCAAGGCGGTGTCGCAAAATATCAAGACGGTTCTTCATATCGAAAGCATTCGCAAGACGAGTACGGTCGACTGGTGGATGAATGAAATCTTCAAGAACCAGAAAGTTCCTGCTGACGTGATGGGATTTTCGGCGTATACCGCTTACGGTGATGACAAACCGGACAAGTGGAATAGTTTGTTCAGAAACTTGATTTCGACTTATCCGAATTTGGAATTCATTGTGGCCGAATACAACGGCGGCGAATCGGATAATACATATTCTTACGATGGCTCGCGCAAGAAGGCTGTAGATATGGTTCGCGGGCTAGACCGCTGGATTGGCGCCTTTTTCTGGGAACCTACTTTGAGTGGAGCCTGGGGACCAGCGCTTTTTGACTGGGATGGCCCGAACATGAAGGCCAATAAGAAGGCTTTTGACGAGTACAAGGTGGAGTTTTAAGCGACACCATTGAGCCTTTTTTCTAAATTCAAAGTATGAATATTGAAGACTGGCGCAACCGTATTGATGAACTGAACGATGAACTGATTGCCCTTTTGAACAAGAGGGCGAGTTTCGCAGTGGAAATTGGTAAAATCAAGAAGCAAAAGGGACTCCCCGTGCTTGATGCTGCGCGCGAAGAGGCTGTTTTGAACGGGGTCGCCGAAAAAGCGAAAAAGGCGAATGGCCCCTTGCCTCCAGAATCGTTCAAGAACATTTTTAGAACCATTATTGACGAAACTTGCAAGGTAGAAGAATAATGCGGATCACCTTCGTTGGCTTTGGACTTTTGGCAAGTTCGGTAGCCGCTGCCATTAAGCAGGCGAAGTTGCCTACGGTGGTGCGTGCGGTGAGTAGCCCCACCACACTTGCCCGTGCAAAGGAGCTGGGGCTTGCCGATGAATTTTTCGGCTACGACGAAATCAAGGACTGGGTTCCCGGTTCCGATGTGATTTTGCTGTGCGCTCCGATTCTGCATATCCTTAAGACCATCGATGCTCTTTCGCAGATGGACTTGGCGGCTCTTGCGGGCCAGAACCAGATTTTGGTGAGCGATATCGGATCGACCAAGGTGGAAATTTGCAAGGCGGGCGCCAAGCTCCCGGAACCATTCGTGTTTGTGGGTAGCCACCCGATGGCAGGCTCCGAAAAGCGAACGCTCGAATACAACGATCCCTCGATTTTTGAAAATGCCTACTGGTTCGTGTGCCCGCCTGAAGGTGTCGACGAATCGGTGTACAAGCCGCTCTTGAACTTGATTTCATTCGTGGGCGCAAATGCCGTGGTGTTCCCGCCGGAACATCATGACCGCACCATGGCCTGGGTTTCGCACATGCCGCAGATGCTTTCGTCGACGCTTGCGGCGAGCATGCCGGAGCGCCTGGTGAAGCCTAACTACCAGCATTACGCAGGCCGTGCCTTTAGAGACATGACGCGCATTGCCGCCTCTGGCTGGAACATGTGGCACGATATCGCCGTCACTAACCGCGACCAGACGGTGCTTGCGCTTAAAGAAGTCCGCGCCGGAATCGACAAGACGGTCGAGGCCATGGAAAATTTGAAGGTGGTGTGCGACGGCAAACCCGCCGCTGATGACCATTCTGCCGAATTGGAAACCGTCTTTAAGGCCGGTAACGATGGCCGTGCCAGTCTGTTTGCGCCGGGCCGCAATGCCGCAGCCGCCTTCTCCGAAATTACGGTTCCCCTGAAAGATGTGCCTGGTGCGCTGCTGCAGGTGATGCAGCCCCTAGCCGACAACAATTTGAACATTCGCGATATTGAACTGATGAAAGTCCGCGAAAATATTGCAGGCACGTTGCTGCTTGCGTTTAAGACCCCTGAAGAGGCCCGCCGTGCCATGCAGATTCTGTTGCAGCTTGGTTACGACGTAAAGGAACGCTAATGGAATTTGTTTTAAACCCCGACCGCGAACGCATGGAGCTTGCGCTGGTGATGGCGCTGCTTGTAAATGGTCGTACCGTTTTTGAAGATTTCTCTTTTGCCGCGGGTGTAGAACCTTTTGCCGAGGTCCTCAAGGAATTTGGCCTGAATTATACGCAGCAAGGCCACCAACTGGTGCTCGAAGGCAAGGGTTTTCAGTACGCGCTCCCGAGCATGCTCCCGATAGACTTGGGCGAATCTCGTTGCGTGATGCTTTGGACGCTAGCTTCCAAGGATGTAGAGCAGATTTATACGTTTGCCGCCGAAAATGACGAAACGGGCATTGCGCAGGTGGCACGTGCCAAGGAACTTTTGCAGAAGTATTTCAAGGTAAAGCCTGTCGACGATGAACCGGCAAAGTTTACGTTTACCTTTGCGCCCGAAGAAGTGGCGATTAAAAAGGATTCGCTGGGCAACGTAGCGACCATCATGCGTAACCGCTTGCTTTTGCGCACGCTCATTCGTGGCGAATACCTGTCGTTCGAGGAAAAAGGCTCGGTACACGACCAGTGGACTAAAATGCTCATGTACTTTGGCGTGAATGTCAAGTACGAAAGCCGCGGCATGGAACAGCTCACGGAACTGGAGCGCCGCATGATGATTGCGCGCGGCCAGAAGGTGGAACGTTCGCTGTTTACCGAAATTTCGGAAACCCAGGTGATTACGGGCCGCGACTACTACATTCCTGGCGACGCGACCGAAGCGATGGCCTTTGTGCTCTTGACGACGATTGCGGGCATTCCCAAAAATACCGAAGTCTGCCTCAAGAATGTGGATTTGAACAGTTCCCGCGCGGGTGCCCTCACTTGCCTTAAGCGCATGGGTGGAAACTTCGAAACCGTGAGCCGTCGCGAACGCTTTGGCGATGTCTATGGCGATATCATGGTGTATCCGCTCGCTTCGGGCAAGCGCTTGCAGGGCAGGCGTTTTTCGGAAGATACGATGGCGACCGGAATCGAAGAATTCCCGTTCTTGGCGGTGGCCGCCTGCTTTGCCGAAGGCGAAACCATTTTGCGCATCCCCAAGGAACTGCGTAAAGAAATGCGCTCCACCAACGAAGCCTTGGCCGAGAACTTGCGCAAGACGGGCGCCGAAGTGGGTGTCTATGACGACGGCCTTGTGATTCGCGGGCTAGAAACGATTGTGAACGGAAGCGATTTTGACGGCGGAGAGGTGCCGCAGAATGGCCTTGCGCTTTCGGTGCTTTCGATTGCTCTTGAAAACGATGAACCGGTGGCGAATTCCGAATTGGTCGAAAGCACTTACCCCGGTGTCTTGCAGAAGTTGAAACAGCTTTTGGAACAGGCCACAGCAAAGCCTGAAACGGAGGCGTCGTAGTGAACAAGGTCAAAAAATTCCAATTCCGCACGATCGGTATTGTGGGCTGGAAAGACAAGAATCCGGATTTGGCTCTCGCCCTCGATGTGATTTCGGGCTGGGCCGACGAACATCCGCAGGTGACGTTCTGCGTGTTGAACAATCTGAAGGATTTGGTGCGCAAGCCTATCAAGATTGTCAAGGAAAATGCGCTTTGCCAGTCTGACTTGTTGCTTGCCATTGGCGGCGACGGCACGGTGCTTTCGGCGGCGCACATGGCGCTCGGGCACGACACGCCCATTCTGGGCGTGAACGCGGGTCGAGTCGGTTTCTTGGCCGAGACTCGTGTCGAAGGCCTTTCGCAGACTTTGGATAGCTTGCTTGCCGGCGACTTTTCGACCCGCGAGCGCATGATGATTGACGCGGTCGTTTACCATGGTAAAAAGCAAGTGGCAAAGCAGACGGTGCTAAACGAGGTGCACGTTCGTGCGCACGCGCCCGAGCGCATGGTGAACGTGAGCGTGGAATACAATGGGACTGCCCTGACCGATTACTGGGCCGATTCCGTGCTCGTTTCGACTCCGACGGGTTCTACCGCCTACAACCTGGCGGCTGGCGGCCCGATTATTCACCCGGCAACGCCCGCGGTGGTGCTGACTCCGGTGGCGGCGAGCAGTCTTTCGGTGCGCCCGCTGGTGCTTTCGCTTTCGTCCAAGAAACTCCAGATGAAGTCGGCTGTCGATGGCCCGCTGGACTTGGTGTTCGATGGCCGTACCACGATAGTTTTAAAACCGAACGATGTGCTGACTCTTGCCGAAAGCAAGTCGGTGACGACGTTTATTCGTTTGCGCCATACGGGTTTTGTGGGCGCGCTTCGCGAAAAGCTTGGTTGGACAGGTAAACCGAGGCAGGTTTAAACTAATGAATAATGAAAAATGAGTAATGAGAAATGAAAATGAAGGTAAATAAAATCACATTTGCTTTTGCGTGTTTCCTCTGCATGAGTTTTTTGTTGTTTGCAGGTTGCGCGGGTAGCCAGGGTGGCGAAGACGCTTCGGGCGATGCGAGCATGAAGGACGCCCCGTGTCAGGAATGCGGCACCCGCGGCGATATCGAACTCAAAATCAGCAACGAAAAGACCTACCGCGAATGGAACAAGAAGGCTTACAGCCGCATGGATTCCTCGGCGGTGTGGGGCGTGTTCCCGGCGCTTTCGGTCAAGGCCGACCGTCCCGAAAAATGCAAGTTCTGCCACAGCTACAGTGCAGACGCCCTGGATTTTGACCTAGCCCGCGTCGAAGATTCCCTGATGGTCAAAGCGTTCCCCAAGATGCGCCGCGAACTTATGCTTCCGGGCATGCGCCTGCCCGATGCCGATTCCGTATACGTCGATAGCCTTTCCAAGCTGCTTTTGAATTCGGTCTTTGCCGACGGTAAAAAGTTGAGCGATATGAGTCCGTGGCTGGAACGCGACGGGGTAGAGCAGGATATTTCCCGCGAACTTTCGAAGGATTTCAAGAACTTGCTGAACGCTCTTGCAAGTCGCTACGAACTGCGTTACCTTTCGATTCCGGTGGTGCTGAATGTGCGCATGGATACCGACCTCGGCAAGAGTGGCGGTTACACTTGGCAGACGCTCTGGACGCTGTGGGATGCCCGCTACGGAGAGCTCGTGTTCCTCGTATATTCGGAATTTACCGCTGCCACTACGAGCCGTGTGGCGCCCGAAAAAGAATGGGCGGAACCTTTCGCATCTCGCCTCTGGAAAATGCTTTCGACTGACTTGAGCAAGCTAGAGAATCACTAATTCTAAAATCCGCGAAATTAAATTCGCAAAATCATAAAATAAGCCCGCTTAAAGCGGGCTTCATTTTTATTTCTTCTTCTTTTTCTTCTTGTCCTTGGGCGGCGTGTAGTTACTGCCAACTGTTCCGCCATTGTTTTGCTTGCGGGCCATGTCGCCGACCTTCTTGAACATTTCCTTCATGGTTTCGTACTGCTTGAGTACGGCGTTCACGCGGCCGATTTCAGTGCCGGAACCCTTGGCTACGCGAACCTTGCGGCTGCCGTCCAAAATCTGCGGCTTTTTGCGTTCCTTCGGGGTCATGGAGCTGAGCACGGCTTCCACGTAAACTAGTTCCTTTTCATCAATCTGGTCGATGGGGAGCTTGTTCAGGCCCGGAATCAGGCTCAGAATATCCTTGATGCGGCCCAGCTTCTTGATGGTGCGCAGCTGGTTCAAGAAATCGTTCAGGTCGAAGGTGTTGTTGAGAATTTTCTTCTTTAAGTCCTTCGCGTCTTTTTCGTCGATGACCTGCTGGGCCTTTTCCACGAGGCTCACCACGTCGCCCATGCCGAGGATTCGGCTGGCCATACGGTCGGGGTGGAACAGTTCGATTTCGGGGAGCTTTTCGCCGACACCGATAAAGCAGATGGGTACCCCCGTCATCTTCTTGATGCTAAGGGCTGCACCGCCGCGGGTGTCGCCGTCCATCTTCGAAAGGCAAACGCCCGTAAAGTTCAGACGGTTCCAGAAGGTCTCTGCCACGTTCACCGCTTCCTGACCGATCATGGCGTCGGCCACGAACAGGATTTCGTCGGGGTGAACGGCGTCGCGGGCCTTTTCGAGTTCCTGCATCAACTCTTCGTCGATCTGCAAGCGGCCTGCGGTATCGTAAATCACTAAGTCAAAGCCGTTGTCCTTGGCGTACTGGTAACCGTGCTTGATGATTTCCACCGGATTGCCCTGGCCTTCGTCGTAAACGGGAATGCCGATAGATTTGCCCAGCACCTGCAGCTGCTTGATAGCGGCGGGGCGGTACACGTCGGCGGCCACCAGGAGCGGCTTGCGCTTTTTCTTGCTGCGCATCCAGAGGGCAATTTTGCCGGCGAAGGTGGTCTTACCGGAGCCCTGTAGACCCACCATCATGATGCCCACCGGAGCGGGGCCCGAGAGGTTGATTTCCTTGGTTTCGCCACCCATCACGGCCACGAGTTCGTCGTGGATGATTTTCACAATCTGCTGGCCGGGAGTCACCGAGGAAAGCACTTCGGAGCCCATGGCCTTTTCCTTGACGGCCTTAACGAAGTCGCGGGTCACGTTGAAGTTCACGTCGGCTTCGAGGAATGCGCGGCGCACTTCGCGCAGCGATTCGGCGACGTTTTCTTCGGTGAGCTTGCCCTGCCCGCGCAGGTTCTTGAGAGTAGATTCTAGAGAGTCAGTCAGCTGTGAAAACATAGTGGGTCAAATATAGTAATTTCTTGCTTGGACTTTGAATTTGAGGTAAGCCGTTTGCTCACGATAAAATGAACTTGTTATAGAAAAAAGCTATCAATTGCCATGAAAAAATAGTATTGGACGTAAACCTCCGTAAAATCTAATATTGAGCCCGATTTAAAACGAATACAAACGGAGGCTTCAATGACAATTCATAATAATTTCGCTTTATTCTCGGCAGCAATTCTTGCTTCTACACTTTTCTTTGCCGCTTGCTCTGATGACTCAAGTAGCGCCCCCGAAGAAAAATCTTCTCACGAAGAAGAAACTTCCCACGAAGAGCACCATGGCCATCACATGGAAGAACCTAGCGCCGGTGACCTGACGCTTGGAGATGAAGATATCCAGGATGGATTCATTTTCTTGCAAGATACAACAATCAATGGGGTACTGACGGTTTCTACGACAACGCCAGGTGCAACGGTCCTAAAGAATGTCAAGGTGACCGGAAATTTGCTCATCAAGCGTTCTGGCCGTGTCGATTTTTCTGGAAGTGCCGATGTTGTTCATGTGGGGAGCAGCAATACGGATGTCTATGCTTTTGAAGATGAAGCTCAGGTGAACGGGCATCATTTTATGGGCAAGAACAATACCTTTACGACAAAGAGCTTTGCCGAATTCCAGAATGTCGACTGGACAGAAAAATCGGTTGACCTTGCAACGGGAATACATTTGGCCTATACAGTGACGGGTGATGAAAAGGGAACTCCGGTCGTATTGATTCACGGACTTACCGATGGTCGAGTTTCTTGGTCGCAGGTGGCACCGTCGCTTGCCAAAAAAGGCTATCGCGTTTATGTACCCGAATACCGCGGCAACGGAAAAACGGACAAGCCGATTGATGAATCTTCGTATTCCGTTGCTGAACTTGCAAGCGATATAGCAGCCTTTGTCGAAAAACTTGGCCTGAAAAAAGTTCACATTGTGGGACATTCGCTTGGAGCCTTTATTGCTCAGGAATTATCCATCACGAACGCAGAAATTGTTTCTTCAATCACCTTGATTGGCTCGGGCGCTTCGGTCGACAAGAAAAATGCCACGCTGGATTGGCTTGTGAACGGTACCGACGACGAATCGTTCGATGGCATTTATGCATACGATTCGACCCAGAAACTCCCCGAGAGCTTTATTCAGGCGTGGGGCTACAGCACGAATCCGGATAAGGATTTTCAGGCCGCCAATCTGGAACACTTGAAACAAGTTCCCTACTATGTGTGGAAATACTTGGTCAAGAATCTTTTGAAAATTGATAATACCAAGCGCCTTTCTTCGATTGCGACCGATGTTCAAATCATATGGGGTACTAAAGATGCCTTGTTCGACAGCGAATCTCAGAAGACTTTGCAAAAGGGACTTTCTAAGGCAAAAAGCGTCGTGTTCCACGAAGTCGAAGGTGCCGACCACAATACCCATTGGGGCTCTGCCGAAGACGTGAAAACGGTAACGGGTTATATCGACGAATTTATTAAGAGTTTGAAAAAGTAATCTTGTAAGTGATGGGTGCCAGAATTTATTTGTATGAATAAACGAATATTACTATATGTCCTTCTATTAGTCGGTTTATCGCTTGCCTTTGAGCGTCCTAAGCTGGACCTTTCGGGAATGATCATGGTTCACGCTTATGCCGACTGGAATACCGATGAATCAAACGTCGTGCATCGTTATGAATCTATGCTAGACTTGGATTTTGATGTCCGTTTTAACGATCGTTGGTCTGCATGGCTCGAAATTGAGGCTATGGGAATGGCGATGGATGGAATGGAAGAGATGGAAGGCATGGATATGGGCGATGATGCGACCATGGATCCTGTGCACCCGACTGTCGTTTTTAACGGAGCTTATGTTCAATATGCGCCTTCTGAACACTTGGCTTTTCGTATTGGTGATTTAAATTATTTCGAAGGTCTGTTCAAAAATTATTATGATTTTGGCGACCCTCGGGACGATGCTGCGGGCATAAGGCAAAAGTCTATTCGCGGCGTTGAATTCTTGTGGAATGGCTTGCAACTCGATGCCGGCTTTGGTAGCGGAAGCAATGACCAAAGTTGCTATTATCACTATATGTTCGGCGAATACATGGGAATGGATTGCAAAGAAGGCCTTACGTACGAAATTCATGCCGCTTACGATCTTGAAATTGCAGGCCAGGTATTTCGCCCTTATGCCGATTACAAAAGCTATCAGCGAAAGGATTTTAATGAACTTTATGCTGGGCTAGATATTTCGCTTTCGTCGGAACATTTTGCCTTGCATGGACTATACGGCTTTCATTCGGTCTTCTTGGCTAGCGATGATGCGGTATCGAATCATGTATTCTTGGCTGAACCGTCGTTTGAATTTTCGAGATTTTGCATCATAGGTTCTCTGTTCTATGCGGTTATCGATGACCCGGAACGTACATTCTTGGAAATGACGACTCGTCCGGAATACTTTTTTGTAGCGGTAGAACCGAGCGTAGCCTTGCTGGAATCCTTAAGTATCGGTATCCCTCTTGAATACCATACGAATACTTTAGACAAAGATGAAGATTTGCAATCGTGGCGCGTCGGTGGACGGTTCTACTTTAATGTTCCCGGTTACAAAATAAATATTATCTCGATGGTTCTTGCCGATATCCCTGACGATAAAGATTGGCCGTCCGAAGGCAATAAAAACGATCCTTCTTTGATATTCGGCGTCGAAGTTATGTTCGATTTCTAGGGGGGACTGTGAAGAAAATACTTTTATTATGTGCTTTATTAAGTTCTTTTGCTGCGGCTCGATTTGACTGTTGCGCCCGTAAGCATGCAACCCTCAAAAAAGAAGTGACGGCAGTGACCGTGACGGTGGGCGTCGTAAACGCAGAAGATGAATCAACGTTGAAAAAAGTGTCGGCTTCGCTTTCTAGCGAAGGAATCCAACTCCAGGTAAAAAAGTTGGGCGACCAGGGCAAGGCATCCGAAGCGCTTTCAAACGGGCTTGTCGATGCCCTGTATACAGGTAGCCTCCAGGTTCGCCCTGATACCGAAAAGAAAGAAGTCCTTTCAACCTTAAAAAAGAAACTTGAAAGTGTTGCTCGATAGAAACTTTTGCTTGGTTAGGGATTCTGAGATTCCTTCTTGATACACCTAATGGAGATGGCTTTATCTTTTACAAAACTCGAATCGATGTCCAGCCTATCGTATTGACCGCGAAGGAATACTGCTGTGACAAACAAATCATCTTGTTGCTCGTTCGTCCAGAAGAATGCAGTTTCATTTGTTTGGTAAAAGACAGATCGATTTATACCGGCCGGAAGGGCAGCAAATCCTGCAAAGTCGGCTCCCTTGCCGTATTCGTACCAAAGATCCGAATTCGCCTTGAGCGCTTTTCCCGAGGCAATGGAGGTGACCGATGCAAGGTTCTTTACAAGCGTCTTAAAATCGTCTACCGAAGGAACTTCCCAACTTTCGGGACAGACTCCTTGTGTCGTCTTATCCTTGCAATCGTACTCCAAACCACATTCCGATTCGGACTTGTTCTTCATTCCGGCCCAGGTGTAAAGTCTCCCGTAAGTGGCGCAGTCTCCTTCTTTGTAGATGCTTCCGCCACCGCACCAGCTTTGAATTCCGGGATTGATCTTGTAATTCAGATTTTGTGCCATCCAGGTTTGGTTTCCGATGACCACGGTCTTGTAAACTTGTCCGTCTCGGTCATCCGTGAATTCGCCATATGTAATGTCAGGGTTTAAGTACGTACTTGCCGGTTGGTTTGTCGGTTCCTTGATGACCGGGCCAAGATCAATCGTATAGGCGGGGGGCTCAATCACGGTTGCAGAAAGATTGGCAGGGTCGCTTTCGACTTCATCCTTTATGCAGCGAATGGCGGCGGCGTAGCTTGCTGAGTTGCTTGCGTATGTGAGTGAATAATGTCCGGGGGCCAAATCCGCAATGTCCTTAGAACGGGAGTAAGATTTCTCTTGATTCCAAACCCAAAAGATTGCACTTTTCGCAAGGGAGGATCCTTCTAAAATGTATCCCGAGGGCACGGCATTGAACCTGAAATAATTGTCTAGAGGCATAGAGGTGTCCCATATTCCGGATTTGTCCAAAAGGTGCTTAGGGGCATATTCGTAGGGGTCGAAACCCGAGGTGTCGCCTTCGATATTTGCCGTTTTTCCAAGAATTCTCCACTCATTATAAGAGGGAATGTGCCAACCGTCGGGGCAGATTCCTTGGCCACGGCAGCTGATACTGAAATAGTCTGGACATTCTTCGGGCGCTGTATTGAAAAGGTTTGCAGAATCCGTTGCAGCCGGATAGGTGTAGAGCCTTCCGAATTTGGCGCAGTCTCCGTGCTTGTTTCCCTGAACGCCTATGCCGCCACACCAATTGTTGGGTTGGATTACATCGGTCTCGGGATAATAGTTGGTGTAATTGTAATTCAGGTTCTGGGCCATCCATGTCTGAGTGCCAATGGTGACTGTCTTGTAATATTGCCCGTCGCGGGAATCTTTAAGGAGCCCGAAGCGGGAACCGGATGGGTCTATCGGTTCAGAAGAACTGGATTGAATCGAGGAACTGGATTTCACCGAAGAACTTGACTTTGCCTGGCTGCTGGAGCTCGACTGATCGCTGGAGCTTGATTTGGCGCTAGAACTGGAGGCGACAGCGGAGCTCGGTGATGTTTGGTTGCTAGAACTTGATTCGGTAGAAGAGCTGGATTGTTTTTTGCTGCTGGAACTCGACTTGACTGAAGAACTTGAAACGTCAGAATCAGTCTTGTCCGAAACCCATTTCCAGGAATCATTCTCGTTGAGGCAAGTATGGTAAGAATCGTCTTCTTCGATATAGACAACGGTGTTTTCTTGCGACTTGTTGCAAGAATATTGGTTCAGTTCTTCAACGGTAAAAACAGAAATGGGTGAGTTGGCGTTGGCGGGAGAAGAGCTTTCACTGCTAGAATCTCCGCACGAAGTTAAAAGAAGGGGTGCACAAGCGAGAGAAAGTTTGGTAATGGTTTTCATGAGTATTTCCTTTTGCTTGTGGGTTTAGTCCTTTACGCAGCGGACTGCAGAGGGGTAGTCCTTGTCGTAGTATTCATTTGTGTAATAGTAGTATTGAGGATAGTTTTTGCAGATAACCTGAGGGGCTTGCGTGGAGCCGTTGACGGAGTTTGATAGCCAGAAAAGATGTTTGGTTGTTGAATTAGTGTCGGGCATGGTTCCCCAGAAATCGTACTTGTTGAGCAAAAGGCTGTATGCACTGTCATTTTCCGTTTTGACGGTGTTGAAAAGGGCTTCCCAGTCGTTAAAGAGGGGCAACCGCCAACCGCTAGGACAAATGCCTTGATAGTGTCGCGCTGGGCACACGTTGTTGTTGCCGCATCCTGTATTGATGGAATCCATGGCGGCGGCCCATGTGTACAGACATAGCTCTTCTGTACATTCTGTTTTGCCCTTAAGCGAGGGAACCGCAGTGGAATCAGAGAATCGTAAACCTTCAATCATCCAGGTCAAGGTGTCAATGGTTAAGATCCGGTATTCTTTGTTGTCTCGCGGGTCGGTCAAGATTCCGAAACTGTATTTGAGTGTATCCTTTGCGGGTTGCTCTTCAGAAGAGGAAGATTTTTCGGACGAAGAGGATTCTTCAGAAGAGGAGGAGGCTATGGACGAAGACGATTTTGCGTCTGAAGAGGTTGTAACGGACTCTTCGGAACTAGAAGATGTTACGTTGCTGCTGGAGGATGAACCCTGATTGAATGGGCTGGATTGCTCAGAAGAAGTCGGCTGGGATGAGGAAGATTCCTTTTTGCTGGAACTGCTATTGTCTTCAGGGGCGTACAAACTGACCCAGGTTTCGCCATCGCATTTGAACTTTGTCAAGGTTTCGCCGACAGTTACGACTGAGCCTTTGGTGTCTTCGCTGCATTCCAGGCTTTGCAGTTCTGCCAAGTCCATGGCTAGCTGGGGCAAATGCGCCGATGAAGCGTCTGATGATGAGTCGCTGCATGCAAAAAGGGTAAGCGAAATAGCAGCTGTCGCTAAACCTAGCCGTTTCATATTCAATCCTCCTTAGATCGATTGTATAAATATAAGCAAAAATTTCTATATTTGTCGCCCAATATGGTCGACGCGATACTCAATAAGTTCTACAGACCGTCTAAATTCAAGAAAAACGGTGATGTAAAGGATGTGCTCGTAGTGGCACTTCCCATGCTCATGTCGATGTCTTTCGACACAATCATGACATTTATCGACCGCCTGTTCCTTTCGAAGCTAGGCCCAGCCGAAATGAATGCGGCGCTTGGGGCGGGTGCGGTGCAGCTTGCACTTACCATGTTCTTTACCGGTGCCATCAGTTACACGACCGCTATGGTGGCGCAGCGTTTGGGTGGCAAAAAGCGCTGGGATTGCGCCCGCGTGTTTATGCAGGCGGTTTACCTGTCGCTTATTTCGGTCCCGCTTTTGTACCTCACGATTCCGCTGGGGCATTTGGTTTTTGGAATGGAACACTTGCCGGCAGACCAGCTGCAGTATCAAAAGACCTACTTTAACATTCTGATGTTCGGCGGCATCATTAACTTGGTGCGCAATGCGGCTCCGTGTTTTTTTAGCGGTATCGGTGAAACCAAGATCGTGATGAAGGCTGCTTTCGTGGGCATGCTCGTGAATGTCGTCTGCAACTTCTTCTTGATTTACGGCTTTGGCCCGATTCCTGCTTTGGGCGTGGCGGGTGCTGCTTATGGCACCTTGATTGGGAACCTGGTTTCGACGGTGATTTTGTTCGCAAAATTCTTCGGCAAGAATTGTCACAACCGTTTCCGCACCCGTTATGCGTTTGCATTCAGTTGGCCCCTGACCAAGGAACTCTTGCAGAAGGGCATTCCCTCTGGTGTCGAAATGTGCCTGAACATGGCGGCGTTCCAGCTCCTGATTCTCATGTTCCATGCGCTCGGGCCCGAGGCGGCCACGGCGTCTTCGGTCATGTTCAACTGGGACATGGTGGCCTACGTTCCGCTAATGGGCCTTGAAGTGGCGTCTACGAGCCTCGTGGGGCGTTACGTGGGTGCGCGCGACGGTGCCGCGGCATCGCGTTCGACTTATTCCGGCCTCAAACTCGGCTGGGGATATTCCTTGCTGATGGGCGTTATCTTTATCTTCTTGCCGGGCATACTGACGGATATCTTTAAACCCGATGCCGCTGAAGCTTCTGCCGAGGCGCTTGCCATTTTCGCTGCAGCGCGGCCTATGAGCATATTCATGTTGCGGATTGCGACCTTCTACATTTTTGTGGAAGTCCTGCTTGTGATTTATGCGGGTGCGCTTCGCGGTGCGGGCGATACCGTGTGGGTCATGTTCGCGTGTGCCATTATGAACTGGTGCGTGGCGGGTGCCTTGTACGTGGCGGCCTACATTTTTCACCTGCCGCCTCAATACGCCTGGATTACGGTCGTTGCCGTGTATAGTACGGCACCGCTTATTTTCTGGCTCCGCTGGAAGAGCGGTAAATGGCGTAAGCACGTGATGGATAAAGACCGCCTGGCGGCCTAGCTTTTATTCGTCCAGAGAAATCTCGACGATTTCCATAATTTCTTGACAGTATTCCAGTTGCTTCGAAAGAATCTTGACCGCGTTTATTTTTGTGTTGGTCCGCGGGTTAGGTGAGAAGACGGGATTATCGCCTGCAAGTTCCTTGGTAAAGAATCGGGCCAGGTTCCAGAAGAACAATGCAAATTGGCGCTTGCCCTGTTCGCGTCCTTCGAAAAGGCACTTGGCGTAATGCCGGTAAATCAGGTAGGTGAGCAGTCGGCAACTTTCGTTTTCGGTAAAGAACCCTTGGTCTGCAATCGGTTCGCTTGAGTCTATTCGGGCTTTGATGCGCTCGAGAGCGGCGTCCCAATCCGGGCCGTAGCTTTCGAGCTTTGCCAAAAGTTCAAACATGGCTTTTGCGCTTTCAAACGGTGCAAACGGATTCTCGCCCGTGTAGCCGAAAACTTTATACAGTCTCTCGGCGAAAGGCAAGCCTTGGTCGGCAAGCGTTTCGAACATCCATTCGCGCTCCCCAAGAACCTGGTCGCGGACATCGCGGTCGTCGTCATCCAATTCGTCTTCGGGCTCGTCGCTTTCTTCGCGGGTAAAGGTCAGCGGGCCTTCGCCTTCAAGCAGCAAGCGCGCGGCTTCTTCGCAGCAGAGCCCGAGCCCCCGCTCCATTATATCGCCATAGACTTCGACAAATCGCGGATGCTCGGTGCAAATATCACAAAGTGCGTCTTCGCCCAGATTCTGGTAGACTTCGCAAAGGTTGTCTTTGTCTAAAAACGGACAACGGTCGTGGGGGAGTAATTTAAAATGCCCGTCTTCAATATTTGCGCGGAGCCGCTCGCCAAAGGCTCCCGCCACCTTGCGGTAAACCTCTTGTGTCGCCTCGTCAATATCGATTTCCCAGCCGACACAACAAGTGTCGCTGCACCGCGAGGCAATGCATTTGAACTGGTCATAAAAATCAGGCTTCCGGAGAATCATCAATTAGACTTTTCGTCGGACAACAAACCGAGAAATTCTCCTTTCACAAGCCAGCTGACACCGAAAAAGGTGAGTGCGATTGCTTCAACAATGAACGTCTTGGCGAAGAATTCGACGGGAATGACCATCAAGGCCAACGAGGCCAGCATGCCGATGCCGCAAATCTTGAAGATGATGTTTTTGATGTGCTTGTTGCGAGTGTCATCTTTACCTTGAGTAAACTGGCACAGGCTCATGTACGACAAAAGCAAAAAGAACGCGATTGCAGATGCGCAGTGAATGATGTTAGAAATCTTTACGGGCAACTGGAAAAATCCGACAATGTCGCTTGCTGCAGGACAATTGCAAGGGAACAGGACGATCATCAAGCCGAATAGACCTGCTAGGGCCGAAATGACGTGATCTTTGGTGCTATAGCCTTTGTAACACATCAGCACGACTGCTGCGGTCGTCAAGATTCCTACCAGCGGAGGCGTCACATAGTAGGTCTCCGAGATGGACAGAAGGTCCCAGAAACCTTCAGGAAACCCCTCGGTGCGAGCAACGAGAATGGCGCCGAGTAATGAAACCCAAGGCAGGATCATTCCCATCAGGCCAGCCAGATTACGGATTCTCTTCATCCAAATTTTATCCATGTCCTGGGGCTTGCTTTCGCTCATTGTGTTTCTCCTTTTTTATTTATCTTTAAACACCCCGAATATACTTTATTTTATGTGAAACTGCAAGCGTACAAAATAATGAGGGCGGCCTTTCGACCGCCCTTTTGCTTTTTTAGAGTGATAAAATGATTTTGTTCATTTCTAGTTATTCCACGTATTTTTTTATCAGTCGAATCATCAGGTCGGCGAGTTTTTCCACGTTGGTGTCACCAACAGAGGCTTCGAGATGGGAATAGCCGATGCCGCTGTCGTCGGTGAGGAACACGTAGGTGCCGCCCGTGATAATCTCGAAGAAACGCAACATGGATTCTGTATCCTTGTCAACGCCGCTTGCCGCTACGGGAATAAGCTTGATGCCATGCTTGGCGTAGAGGGTTATCGATTTCTGGAGGCTTTCGATGACGTCGTCCTGGTGGTGGGCGGGGGCGTCAAGAATCAAGAAGGCGATGCGTGCACGGGCCGATTCGTTCCAAGAGAATTTTTGCAGCGAGTTTTCAAGCGCGGTATGCACTGCTTCGGGGTAGTCGCCACCACCATTAGCATACTGTTCATCGATGAATGCTTGGGTGTTGGCGACGTTTGTGGAAAAATCCTTACCCAGGATGATATATTCGTCCTCCTCATCGCGGTAGAATTCCACTGCCGTACGTAATGCGACCTTGGTTTCAGAATGAGCGTGGTCTATGATGTATTTGAGGTCCGATTGGAGGAATCGGATTTCGTCGCCCATGGAACCGGTGGCGTCAACGATAAAGGCTATGTCTGCCTTGGCGTCGGCTTGCTTGGCGTCGCTTGTAACCACGTTCACTTTGAGCGAATCGTTGCCGATAGAGGTAAGCTTTACGGGGGCCTCTGATACTTCATCATTGATTTTCAACGAAAAATCTTCATCTTTAAAGACTTCTTCGGTGCCACCGTTAAACAGGTTTACCCAGCAGTAGGCATATCCCTTGTTATCGGTCTTCGTGGCGAAAACCTCATTGTCCCCTTTCAATAGCTTTACCGAAACGTTGGCTATGCCGGTGCCGTTTTCGTCTACCACTTGTACCGCTACGAGATTGCGCGGGTCAAAATCCCAGTAGTCTGCCTTGGAGGCAAATTCGCCAGACATTATTTCTGTCCAGGAACTCCAATTGTCCAAATCGTTCCATTCGGAGGCCGTGAGCAGACCATAAGTCTTGCCGTTAAATCCGCCATCTCCTCCGCCGGGGGCGTAGTCTACAGGAATGTACTCGTCGAGAACTGTCATGTCCGCGACTCCTCCGGGCTCCATGACAGAAGTCGGTTCTGCGGTATAGACGGCGTCGACCATGCGAATGCCGCCTTCGTAAGATTCGCTTATGCCGTAATCGCTATAGGAAGGGTTGCCTTTTGTTTCGAAGGTAGCTCCGTCTTCGGTATCGACGGAGGACTTTTTATGCGTGGTTGTGTCAGACGGGGGCTCGTCTGCAATTTGGCCGTCGTCTTTGCCCGCGTCAATTGGATTTGCACTGGCGCTGTCGTCGCTGCAGGCCGCAAAAAACATGCTGAGCGCAAAACCTGCAGTCAATAAAAATCTGGATTTCATAGGGCCCCTCTTGTCGAAAAAAGATAACTGGGTCTCATAATGAGACCCTTATAAAACAAAAATAGTTCTTTTTTCAGATAAAAAGAATACCTAAAAAACAACATGCAAAAACGCATGCTAAATGTCACAGGTTATTGCGAAATGGGTTAAATCCCCGAAACAATCGCCTTTAGAACGATTCGCCGTTCACAGTCCTGATGGTGCCGTATTTCTTTTCGCTGTTGAAGGTGGGACCGCTGACTTTACCGTTTTTCATCTTTTCTTGCCTAGCTGCCCAGAAGTTATGATCCCATTGCAGGTAGAACTTGATGAACTTCTCTTCGGGGGCGTTTTTATTTACAGTGAATGTTGCGTCACGGTAAAGGTCTTCGATGCGCATGCCCCTGAACTGGATGTGCTCAGGGTGCGGCTAGAACCTGCGTACCATAAGGATTTCGAAGGCAGATACGTATTTTTGCTCCAGATGTTCGCCAAACGCAATGGCGGAGTATCCGCATTTAAGAACGATGTTCCAAGCCCATTTTTCCCCAATGTAGCCCAAGGCGGTCTTTATGTCCGATTCGGGCAATAGCAGGTTGCCGTCGTTAGCGTGTTCGCGGCCGTACGCGATGCCTACAACGCCCCAGAGGTTCCAGAAATATCCGTTGCCGAAAACGAAGGTGTAGGTGTACCCGATGTCACCCCAGATGGAGGTGATGTCTCGCTTGTCGTTTTCGTAGCCGAGAACCCCGTCGTTGTCTTCGGCAATGTTTCGTTGCAGGCGCCCGCCGATAATCAAGCTCCCGGCAGATTTTTTTTGACGTCTGTCCAAAAAGTAGGCACTCCTGGGGGCGAAATTTCCTTTCGCAGTCGCCATCCAGAGCATCGAAAAATACATGTCCGCAAACCAGAGGTCTATGAATTCCTGCTCCTTTTCGCCGTCGCGTTCGACTTCCGTGGTAAAGCCGCTGTAAAAGCGGAGCTTTGCCGCAAGCCACCAGTTTCCCGGGAAAAAGTCAAGTCCCGTCTCGAAAGCCTGGGTGTCCGATTTTTCTTTTGAAGTGGTAAAAGGAAGGCTGTACTTGAAATCGGCGGACACGTCCCACGAAATTCCGAATGTGGTAAACAGGCTGTCATAACCGAAGCCAATGCCCACATCGACCGGGCGGTTCGAATTGAGCATCGAGTTGTTGTAGGCGGAATTCCAGATAGCCACGAAATTGTAATCGCACAAGAAACGCAGCGAGAACCGTTCGCGGAACTTGGAAACCGAAGGCTCATCGCTGTCTTGTGCTTCGGCAAAGGCAAACCCTGCGAACACCAGGGCTAACAGGAATATTTTCAGGACGCTCTTCATCGGGGGTTTTGAAAAGATAATAACATAAAGAGCCCCTATAAGATTTTACGGGTACTTCGCTCCGGGAATATCCTTCAGGATTTCTTTCACGGAAAGAATATAAAAAAGCCCAGCAGAACCCTCAAAACCATTTTTACGTATTTCATACATTTAATATAGGTTAAAAAGGGCGGAAAGTCAAAAAATTTTTTTGCCACGAATGAGTGCTAAAAGGCTAACGTTAAACTGAAATTTCTATTTCAAACAGTTGGTTCGCAAGCCCGACCGTTGGTTCGAAATCGGCAATCTTCTTGAACCCGTATTTTTCGTATAGGCCGTGGTGCTCGCTTTTGAGATAAACTTTTTTGTAGCCGAGCCTTTGGGCGTAATCAAGCGCTGCGTCAATTAAGCTTTTGGATAGCCGCTCTCCCCGGAATTTTTCGCTAACGTAAACGAGGTTAATAAAGGGGCTGCAATTGAATTTCGGAGGAATGTTCCCGTTCTCCTCGAGAACGCAAAAGCCGACAGCATCTTCACCGTGTACAGCAATGAAAATTTTTTCCCAGTCTAGGAAATCGTTCTTTGACATTCGCTCGGCTAAACGACGCCCCGGCAGCCATGGGCAATCTTTCGCGAAAGCGTGCGTCTTTTCCCACCATGGTTCATCTTTGTTGATCGCGATTATCATTGCTTGCCTCGGCTTTTAAAGAATCCCTATAGGACTTAACTAAACAAGATAAATCTCTTTTAGGACAATATACCACTTTTTCAAAGGGATAGTTTTACCTCAGCTCATAAAGATCCCCTATAAGATCTAGATTTTCTTAGAGAAAATACAGATATGCAAGCTTGTAAGATACTTAATGGCGTAGATTCTGAATCTGCTAGAATAGAATTACATCACTATCCATTCACTTTATTTGATATAGCTAGAATTATTGTAGACAAAGCTATAGCTAATAAGTCTGATGTATCTAGTTTTAAAATTATTGAAGAAATTGTAGAAGTTCACTATAAAGGTTTAGTAGGACTAGTACCATTATCAGAAACTGTGCATGAATTGGTACATGCCGGAAAACTTACTGTATCCTTAGCTTCAGTAACTGGTAACTGGCAAGAATTTGTAAGGCAGTATGCCGAATACTTACAGCCTGAAGATATAGATAAGCTGAAATTCCTTATTCATACTTCTTCAACTCAAAGCCTTGAAAATGAAAATAGACGAAAGCTTAAAGTGATTAAGCGAGTAATCTCTTACGAACCTCCAAAAGAAAAGGTAGAAAATGACGGACAAACAACTAACCCCGAACTTTAAGCTTTCTGAGTTTATTAAAACAGATCCTACACCATATCAGGAATCACTCATTCAGCTTTTAGCTGAAAACTTGCAATTAGTTCGTGATAAGCTTCAGCCTTATGCAGTAGAAGGCAAGAAGGTATCTATTAATATTACATCTGGTGTGAGAACCTCTGCAGATTATGATAGACTAAAAGCTAAAGGATACAATCCTAGTAAGACATCAGACCATTTCTGTGGATTACAGTTAGATTGTAAGCCAACATTAGGCGCAGCAGATGTAATTATTACAAATTGCAAACTTTCTTTAAAGGAAATCTTTGCAAAGATTATGTATTGGGATAAAACCCTTCAAGTAAGCTTTGGTCAAGTAATTTATGAATATAATCCTGCTACAAAGGCTGAATGGATTCATCTTGGAAATGACTGGAAAAAGATTTTCATGCCAGATATTACAGTATCTAGAAAGAAATATATGCAATCTCTAGATAATGGTAAGACATACCAAGAAGTTAAATAAAAAAAATAGGGTGTCCAACCCTATTTTTATTTTTACACTTTATGCATTACAGTTTGCAAGCATAAAGTGTGTTATACGTCGAGTGATAAGTTATACCTGCTTCTTGGAGTCCCATCCATCTGAACTCCTTTACAGTAACAACTCCTTCTCTGTCTGTACGACAATGCGTACTGTCAGCAGTACAAATCATCGTATAGCCAAATTTGGGATTATTTCTAACCCCGATGAAGATGTTAGAGGTATCCTTGGCTGCACTTACGGCTGTATCAAATATCTTATAGATATCCGATACAGTAGCATTGGTGCCACCCAACTCCTTGCAGAGATCATCAAACTTTAAACCGTAATTTATATAATACGGGTCTTTAGGATCTCCACCAAGGTGCTTGCTAAACACTGTAAATGTTTCACCATCTACTACAAATGTAGAGATGGTGTCGCGGATTGTAGCAATCGATGAAGACGATGCTTCAGAGCTACTGGAGATTTCTTCAATAGAAGATGAAGATTCTTCAGAGCTAGAAGAAGATACGACTTCGGAACTACTAGACGACACAACAAACACCGTATCAACTACTTTCATCGTATCTACAATAGACACAGTGTCCGTAATTTTAATGGTGTCGGTTACTAACACCCTTACCGTATCCTTGACGGTTACGGTATCGATGATCGACATAGTGTCTACAATAGACAGAGTATCGACCATTGTGATAATATCCTTAACTGTAATTGTGTCCGTTTTGTCAACGTACACAGTATCAGTTAAAGACACCCTTAAGGTGTCAGTGTTGGATACCCAAATAGTATCCAATTCCGACACAAAAATAGTGTCGGTATTAGATATCACCAAGGTATCCACTTTTGCTACCGGTTCGTCATAGACCGGAGCTGCAGCTGTAGACTGGTCTTCGCCACAGGCAATAAGAACCAGTGCTGTTATGAGAAGAGCGAAAAGGTTTTTCATAATGTTACTCCTTCTTAGATGTAACGGAATTGTGTTTTACCTCTGCCCAAAAAGAGCACCTATAAGACCTACTTTTTGAATATACCTTATTTTATGCGGGCTCGCAAGCGTTTTGACTCTGAAAAAATCAGAAAAATTGGATAGATTCTTGACTTTTGGGCCATTTTTTCGGAGCCCTGGTGCTGCCGAAGTGGCTGTAGATTTCCAGGAACTCCCTATCCGTGACGCTCAGCAGGCAAACCGTGGAGCGGGGGTCGATTAAATTGGCGATTCGTCGCCAGACGGCTTTGTGCCCCTATTGCGCCGTGGATTCCGTAATCCCCGATGCTTCAGGGTGGCCACTGGATGCGGATTTCTTGAAGAAGATGAAACTCTGGTGGTTTGAAACGAGCGGCGTGCCCCTTGACCGGGAATACACATTTACTTATATTACAATCGTAATTCGATAATCCTCGCGACAGTCGACATAGACCATTTGGTCCGTACGTGCATTCGCGGCGGGGCCCATCAACCTTCTTGACGGTCCTGTTGGATAGCTGGTAGGAAAATACCCTACTCGGGTTCATTCGAAAGAGTGACAGGTAACGCCGGGGAAAGCCCCCGCCAACAGAATCGCAAGATTATCCCATTCCACGCAAGGCGTGGAAACTCCATTACAAAGCAAAAAAGCAAGGGCGTATAGTGCGTCTTTTTACGGTGTATTCGCACCGTTGTGCAACCATTTTAAAGAGGATATCTATGTCGAAAAAATCTATCAATATCTTGGACAAGGATTACATTCACTGGGTCAAGGAACTTTCTTCCCGTTATCGCAAGAGCCAGATCAAGGCGGCGGTGAAGGTAAATAGCGAAATGTTGCGCTACTACTGGGAATTGGGGCGCGATATTGTAACCAAGCAGGCTGAAAGCAAATGGGGCAGCGGCTTCATGAAGAATCTGAGCCGAGACTTAAAGGCTCAGATTCCCAGTGCCACTTGTTTTTCTCCCACGAACATTCTGTACATGAAGAACTTTTATCTTATGTATCGCCCCTATTTGGAAAATGCACCCAAGATCGGGGAACAAAAGGAAGATTTTCCAATTACTCAACAAGTTGTTGAGCAAATTGCCCATGACATCTTTTCCATCCCATGGGGGCATCATGTTGTCTTAATGGACAAGTTCAAGGAAAATCCACAAAAGGCCCTGTTTTTTGCCCGCCAGACGGTAGAAAATGGCTGGAGCCGTTCGTCCCTTTTGAATGTGCTTTCAAGTGACCTTTACGAGCGCCAGGGAAAGGCGTTGACGAATTTTGGACGGACTCTCCCCGCCGAAACAAGCGATTTGGCCCAGGAACTGACGAAGGATCCTTACAATTTCGCGTTTACGGGTATTACGGGCCGCTACAACGAAAAATTGTTGAAAGATAGTCTGCTGAACAACATTACCCGTTTTCTTGTGGAATTGGGCACGGGATTTGCCTATGTCGGCAAAGAATATGGCATTATGGTGGGCGAAAGGGAGAAATTCATGGATTTGCTTTTTTACAACCTGAATCTCTCTTGCTATGTCGTTGTCGAGGTGAAAATCGGACGCTTTGAATTTGCCGATATTGGGCAACTGGGCGGATACATGGTGGCATGCAATCACATCCTTAAAAAGGAAGGGCGCGACAACCCGACAATCGGTCTGCTGATTTGCAAGGAAAAGGACAAGGTGCAGGCACAGTACGCACTGGAATCAAGTACGCAACCTATCAGCATTTCGGAATATGAATTGGAAAAATTCTACCCTGAAAAGGTTGAAGGTACAATGCCCTCTATTGAGGAAATTGAGAAAAGATTGTGCGAAGAGTCGTTATAAGTTTTTACGGGTACTTTGCTCCGGGGACGTTCTTCAAAATTTCTTTCCAGAAGTCGCGGAATTCCTTTTCGGTGACGGTGCCGCCTGCGCTGAGGAGGCGGTAGTGCTCGCCTTGCCAGACGTAATCGACGGGGGAAGAGTCAAAGCCGTTGCGTTGGTAAAAATCGCGGCGGCGGTTCCTGCGTTCGAGTTCTTCGGCGTCCTTGGAGTCTTCTTCGACTTCGATATCAACAACCATGCGCGTATCGGGGTGCTGCTTGCGGATGGCTTGTAGAATTTGCGAACCGTATCCGCGGCTGCGCAGTTCAGAAACAACGGCGAAATAGACGATGTTCGTGATGCTCCCGTGCGTGATGGAGTTCGAAAACCCGCAGAACATGGGGGTCGCGGCAATTTCTTTCCCGACTTCAGCGTGATTCTCGCCTTCCTCCTTGTCGAAAAATGCCCAGAATTCCCGCTTGATTTTATCGTCGAGTAAATGCTTTATCGGGATGCGCTCGTTGGCCGGAAACGCCGATTCGTACAGCGCCTTGACCTGCGGAAACCAGGGTGATTTCTTTGTGACGTCGAAAAACTGGAGCATAAGAATTATTTGTTGCGACAGCCCTTTGTTGGGTCGACATTTGAATCTTCTATAAGATTGTTAATTTTTTTTGCTATACGCTGCGCGTTGGGATGAAATCCGTCAAGGTCAGGAAGGTTCAATTCTATTGCTGTCGCTTTTTTATTGTCAGCAAGTTCAATAGATAAGGATGGATGCAAGCATAGGTCCGTGACCCAACTGTATTCAATCTCTGGCTCGTAATAGGTGATTTCATCAATAATATCCTGGACCAGGTCTGGCGGCAAATCATTGCGATAACATGAATTGGTTTCTGATGTGTTGTTCCCGCTAAAACAACTCTCTTCTGTTTTTAGTGTGATGGAATCTTTATATACGGATATATTCGCTATGAGGCATTTGCCGCTACTACCCCAATCTTGAATAAAAATGTGAAGATTGATATCGCTATTTTTATCAGCCTCAGGATTGTTCGTGTAGAAATCATTTATGGAAAGTTCTTGGCGTTCCGTTTCAAATGCGAATCCATAAGCTCGATTGAACAAAAATTCAAGTCCTGATAGAATTAAGAAGAATGCGATAAATGAAATGGTGAGATAACATGCCTTTCGTTTTTTTGTCTTTTGGCATGTGATGAAGTAAAATGTGGATAAAGGAAGGAATGCTATAGTCAGTCCACAAAAGTAGCATGCATAAATATAGAATGGTCGTACTTCGTATGAATCTTCTGTGGCATAAAGTGTTCCGACAGTAAGAATCACTGCAATAAAAATGGCCGACAGAATTGAAACGACTCGTCCTGCAATAAGAAATGCCTTGCGGTGCTTGGTGGAAATGTTGACAAAAATGCCAAATACAAATGGAATAATGGCAAAAATGATAATAAGTACAATCTTTGCAATAATCGCGAATAACGGTTCTGTTGGTTCCATAGCTTTAAAAATACCTTTTTTGCGGTGAGAAAGGTATATTTACCTACATGAAATCGTTTGAAAATAAAGTGGTCGTGGTGACGGGCGGGGCGCACGGGATTGGCGCTACCGTCGTGAGTGAATTCGAGAAAGAGGGTGCGAAAGTCGCGTACATCGACATCCGCGAGAATCCTTGCTTTGTGGGGGACCTTTCCAAGAAGGAAGTCCTCGAAAAATTTGCGCAGTTCGTCATCGAAAAGTATGGGCACGTGGATGTGCTGGTGAACAACGCGCTCCCGCTGATGAAGGGCATTGACGAGTGCAGTTACGAGGAATTCAGCTACGCGCTGGCGGTCGGCGTGACGGCCCCGTTCTACCTCGCGAAACTTTTCGCGCCGCATTTTGGGCCGGGTGCAAGTATTATAAACATTTCCTCGAGTCGCGACCGCATGAGCCAACCGCAAACGGAAAGCTATACGGCGGCGAAGGGCGGAATTGCTGCCCTTACCCATGCACTTGCCGTGAGTTTTGCGGGCCGCGTCCGCGTGAATTCCATTTCGCCGGGCTGGATCGATACGGATTTCAAAACCTACGAAGGTCCTGATGCTACGCAGCAGCCCGCAGGCCGCGTCGGGAACCCCTTGGACATCGCGAACATGGTGCTTTACCTCGCAAGCGAAAAAGCCGGCTTCATCACCGGCGAAAACATCTGCATCGACGGCGGCATGACCCGCCAGATGATTTACCACAACGACTGCGGTTGGAAATTTGAAGGGTAAAATGCGGAAAATGCGGAAGAATTTGCATTATTCGTACGAAAAATGCAGAAATTGTTGCAAAATTGATATGAATAATGTAGTTTTTGGAGCGTGGAACGAGAAATACTGAAAAATTTCATAGAATGGATGTCTGAGCCAGGGCGTAAGCCGCTGGTGGTGACCGGGGTGCGTCAGTGCGGAAAAACCTACGCAATCAAGGATTTTGGGAACCGATTTTTTGAAAATCTGGCGTATTTCAATTTCGAGGGAAATACTGCCCTGCAGTCCATCTTCGAGTACGATTTCGGTGTCACTCGCATTGTTATGGAACTGGAGCGCTATTCTAAGCAGAAAATTACGGATGGGAAAACGCTTGTCTTTTTCGACGAAATCCAGGCGTGCCCCAAGGCCATAACGAGCCTCAAGTATTTCTGCGAAGATCGTTCCGGGCTTCATGTGATTGCCGCTGGATCTCTCCTGGGAGTGGTTATCCGCAAGTCGGAAATTTCTTTCCCCGTGGGGAAGGTGGAACGCCTGCAGATGTTCCCCATGAGTTTTGAGGAATTCTTGATGGCGATTGATGACGGCCGGTCCTTGCTCGAAGGTCTTTCGAACTATGACCTGCGTCGTGCGCTACCGGAAATGTACACCATTCCGTTACAGAATTATCTAAAACTTTATTATGTTGTCGGCGGTATGCCCGCTGCGGTAGCGTCGTTTGTACAGGAAAATGATTTTGAAAAAGTGGACCGAATCCTGAAAAACATTCTTTTGGATTATGGGGACGATTTTTCAAAGCATGCTCCTCCATCGGATATTCCGAAACTAGGGCTTATCTGGGATTCCGTTCCCAAGCAACTGGCAAAGGACAACAACAAGTTCATGTTCTCGCATGTGAAGGCGGGCAAGCGTGCTGCTGATTTGGAAGATGCGCTGCAATGGCTTTTTAATGCGGGACTTTTGCACAAACTGGAATGTGTGACGAACGCGGAACTGCCGCTATCGAACAATGCTAACGGCACGGTTTTCAAGGTCTATATGAGCGATGTCGGGTTACTGCGCGTGAAGTCTGGAATTGACGCCAGCACGATTCTTGAAGAAACACCGCTGTACGCAACTTTCAAGGGTGCGTTTACGGAAAACTATGTAATGAATGAACTTGTGAAGCAGGGGCTGCACCCTTATTTCTGGCGGTCCGAGAACAAGGCTGAACTCGATTTTCTGATTGAAATTAAAAACGAGTTGATGCCGATCGAAGTCAAGGCGGAAGAGCACACGAAAGCGAAGAGCTATGGAGTCTTTTGCAAGAGGTTCTCGCCTAAGAAAGGATTCGTACTTTCGCAAAAGAATATCGCCGTGACGAATGACGGACAAACGGAAACATTGCATTTACCGCTTTACCTGTGCGGAAAGATGTTCCGTTGACTGTGATGTGCGGGCGGCGAACACTGGTTTCACTCCGCCGAGCAGATGGCATTTTTGGACAGGTGGGTTAGAACGGAGGCTTTATGAAGATGTTTCTTGAACTGTCGTCTATGAATTGTAAAATTTTCTTCCGCCCCTTGCCATTTTTCTAAAACTTAGGTACATTAATGCCCGAACGCATCTCGTCTAAGGAAAGGCGAGGTGCGTTTTTTTATCCTGAAATTTGGATTGAAGGGAACGCCTCTAACAATAAACCGGCCGCAAATGCGACCACAAAA